>DFSH01000073.1:12656-27576 GCA_002378565.1 Flavobacteriales bacterium UBA3442
CATGCTGCCTGCGCCAATGGTTCCCAACCCTCCAGCCTCACTGACTGCGGCCGCCAATTTCCAACCTGAGCACCAAAGCATCCCAGCTTGAATGATGGGGTAGTCAATGCCGCAAAGGGATGTGATGGCCGTTTTCATGACTCAATGGAATGGGTTGGCTGGCAAAGGAAGTATGTCTACTTGACCCGTGATGGCATTGCTTAGTCGAAGCACCGACTGAGCTGGCATGTTTTCCAACAACAGTTTAGCTTGACCTTGTGGTAAATGGTACCTAGCCAGGTTCCTTCCGTCAATCGACAAGCGTTCAACAACAATGTCCGCGTCCACATGCGTTCGCTGCAACCACAGGCCAGCTAAACCTTCACTGAACCACCATGAAGGCAAAGACGTTGATTCATCCAAGCCCAATATATTGAGAAGCACCAAATGGAAATTGGGAATCCCCCAGCCCATCAAGGTATCCGGCTGGCTTGCGTGTGAACTGACATTTTTTACAGATTGCATGATAGATTGGATATCATAGCTGCTTTGATTGGCAATAACCGCTTGCAAAACCGTTGCCATGGCACCACAGAGAATGGGTGACGAAAAACTGGTACCGTTGCTTGTGGTCACCTGCCCTGCACTGTTAATTACGGCGGACCCAGCTCCCATGGTGGCTAAATCTGGCTTGATTCTACCATCCGACGTGGGTCCTTGACTGCTGAATCCTGCCCGCAATCCATTGCCATCAACAGCGCCAGCGGTTAAAATCGAATCAGCATCTGCTGGGGCGGTGATATGTCTCCATGCACCACCGCCTTCATTGCCAGCAGCCACGACCACAATGATGCCTTTTCTGGCCGCCATATTTGCAGCAATGGAGATGGGTGTTGTGCGTCCATCCATGTCTGCATAGCTGTGATTGTTCGTGCTGTCATCAAAGGTGCTATACCCTAAGGATGTATTGATCAAGTCTGCTCCCAATGAATCTGCCCATTCAGCTGCACGGATCCAATTGTCTTCTTCTGCAAGGGTTTCACTAGCGACATCCTCCGTGCGAAACAAGGAGTAGGATGCCTTGGGCGCTGTACCTACCAAGGTGGCATCCAAATCTGCGCACATGGTGCTAAGCACAGCTGTTCCATGACCTGATCCGTGGAAGACGTTGCTGTCTCCATCCACGAAATCATGCACATAGAGCAGTCGACTTTGACTCCACATGCTGGTAAATGCAGCATGCATTTCAACCCCAGTGAATCCAGCATCCATCACCGCAATGTGAATCCCTTGGCCTTCATAACCCGCATTGTGCATGTACTGCATGTCAATTTGCTGTGTCTGGGTGGTCGCAAGACCATAATTGTAGCTCATGGTGCCATCCATCAATTGCAAGTGAGCAACAGGCTTCATGTCAATCACCCTATCCATGGCTGCAATGCGCTGCATTTGTTCTTTTGTGCCAATCACGGAAACTGCCCGCAACCAGCGTGAGCTGCAGCGAATTTTAACACCCGTCGACGCAATGCGCTTCACATCCATTGGGTTTAAAGGGAAATCCGTTGCTGACAGGGCAATGCCCTGATTCACACGTCGCTGCATGGCGGCATCTGACAAAGCAGGTGCTCCCAGATGGGTTTGATCCTCCTGAATAAAAACCCACATCTGTTGGTTTTGTGCTGACAAAAGGCTTGACAAGGTCAAGATCAAGGTTGCGATGGCAGTTTTCATGGGTTGCAGATTGCTGGTTAATGTTCGTTGAGTGGGCTAACCGTGGATAACCCCAGAGCCAATCAACGTGTTCTTGTCGTACCATGCAGCAAATTGGCCTGCTGCAACGGCTTTTTGTGGCTCATTAAAGGTGATTTGCATGCCTTGCTTGTCAATCAGCATGGTCGCCTTGAAGAGGGGCTGTCGGTACCTGAATCGGAGCAGGATACTTCGCTCCTCACCTAAGGCTAGGGCTTTGTCTGGTTCAACCCAGTGTATGTCCTTGCCGTCGATGCGCAAACCTTTGCGCAACAAACCCGGGTGCGACTCCCCTTGCCCCACATAGATGACATTGCGTGTCGTGTCCGTTGCAATCACAAAAAGCGGCTCCGCTTTCCCTCCAACCAACAGGCCCTTTCGCTGACCAATGGTAAAGAAATGGGCACCTTGGTGCTGCCCCACCACCTTGCCGTCCTCAGGTGACAATGACCACTTTTGACCAATAGCGGTTAGGTTGAAGCCTTGCCAATCAGGTGCAATTTCAACAATGTCCCCTTGCTTGACTTCAAGTTGTTGCTGAAGAAAGTCTGGCAACCTCACCTTGCCAATGAAGCAGAGGCCCTGTGAGTCCTTCTTGTCCGCTGTCACTAAATCCAATGACTTCGCCAAGGCCCTGACCTCAGATTTTTGCATGTCACCAATGGGGAAAAGGGCATGCTTGAGTTGATCCTGATTGAGCTGACACAAGAAATAGCTTTGATCTTTGTTGAGATCAGCACCTGCATTCAGGTGATACACACCGTCATCAGATAGGGTTTTTTGTACATAATGCCCCGTTGCCACATGGGATGCTCCCAGTTTCAATGCCTCTTGAAGGAAGAGGTCGAATTTTACTTCCCGATTGCACAGCACATCTGGGTTGGGGGTCCGGCCTGACTGGTATTCTGCAAACATGTAATCCACAATGCGTGTTTTGTAGTCAGCACTCATGTCCACCACCTGAAAGGGGATATTCAACTTTTCAGCCACCAACAATGCATCATTGGAATCTTCAATCCATGGACAATCCTCATCAAGAATCACCGAATCATCCACCCAATTGCGCATGAACAGGCCTATCACATCATGACCTTGCTCAACAAGCAGGTGAGCCGCAACCGATGAATCTACGCCCCCTGAGAGACCCACAACCACTCTAGCCATTGCTGTATAGTTTGGTGGACTTCAATCTGCCTGATCGGTATTGCTCGGACTTCACTGCCTTGCCCTGTTCAAAGAACAGCCACTTACCGACCCTGCGGCCATCCAAGTATTGACCAGAAATTGCCAATCTTTCATCGGCATCAAATTGTTTCCATGAACCATTCAACATGCCCTTTGCATGGTTTGTTGCGCGAACCTTGTTGCCAATTTCATCTTGTCGAAGCCAAGTCCCTTGCTTCTCGCCATCAATCATTTGACCTGACTCAAGCAAAGCGCCATTGGGGAAAAACACTTGCTGTAAACCGGTGCGCTGCCCTGCCAGATAGTGCTCCTTGGCCATCACATGACCACGACCATCATGCATGACCCAGAGGCCATCCTTGATATTTGGACCACTGTACTGACCTTCCGCAATCAATTGGCCGCGTTCATTGAACATTTTCACCTCAATAGGGCCCACGCCTTCAGGATAAGACATCACTGAACGAGGGTAGCCGTTGCGGTGGAAATGCATGAATTCTCCCAACGGTTTACCCATGACAAATTGCCCACGGTAACGCACGGCCTTGCTGTCCTCATAGGTCACAACCCATGGGCCATCTTTTTTGCCATCAACCACGGTGTTCTGCCCCTGCAATGGAAGCATGATCAAGGAGAGAAACACAAACACAATGGATTTAAGTAGAGGCATGTTATTGGGTTTTAACTGCGGTATGGAAGTGATGCAAGGTATCGAGTTCCTTCAACAACTCCTTGGTTATGTCCACCCGGTACGCCGTGCACCGAAGGTCTGAATGGGTGTGGCTTTGTGGATCAAAGATCACAAAATTGACCAATTTCTTACCTTCATGCTGCTGGAATATATTAGCCAATGCGGTCCATGATTCAGGCTGAAGGTCTTGAATTTCAACCATGATGGTTAAGCTTACTGCCCGCTTACCCATCACCTCAGACAACAGCTCAATGCCATTGACTTCTGAACGCAATCGGGCGTTGTCATCCTTTGCCCATCCAGGTTTCTGTACCCGGCCACGAACCATCACCATCAAATCCTCCATGATGTAGGCTTTGAAGGTGATAAAGTCTTTGCCAAAAAACACGAACTCATGGCTCCCTTCCGCATCTTCCAAGGTGAAAGAGCCCATTTCCTTGCCGTTTTTGGTCAATCGGATGTTTGGTTTGGTTACGATGCCCGCAACCGTGAAGTCTCGGTGACCCCCTGAACCCACAAATGCCGTCAAATCTTCTAAATCAGACAAGCGATGCTTGCGGAATGTTTTGATTTCATAGGCGTAATTATCCAAGGGATGCGCACTCAGAAAAATGCCATTGACATTCTTTTCCCGCTTGAGCATTTCCAACTGATTCCAAGCTTCAACCACTGGCATGGCAGGCTCTGGCATATCTGCACCACCATTCGCATCGCCAAACAAACTGACCTGAGCTGAATTCTCAGCCTCTTGGTGAGCCTGACCATAGCGACGGATTTTCTCTATAAAAGGCTTACCCCCAAGCGATGTGTCAAAAAACGCAGCCCGATTGGCCTGCTCAAAACCATCAAAGGCCCCGCCTAAAGCCAGCGCTTCCCACGTGCCTTTGTTAACCATCCGCATGTCCACACGCCTAGCTAGGTCAAAGACCGATTTAAAAGGCCCATCCTTGACTCGCTGTTCCACCAAATGGTCGACTGCTCCAGCACCAACACCGCGCATGCCAAGCATGCCAAAACGGATAGCACCTTGATCATTGACCGTGAACTCGCCGACGGATTCATTGACATCTGGACCCTTCACGTCCAAGCGCATTCGCTTGCATTCTTCCATGAAAAAAGCCACTTGCTTGATATCCTTCATGTTGTTGGACAATACGGCAGACATGTATTCTGCAGGGAAATTGGCCTTGAGGTAGGCTGTCTGGTAGGCAATCCAAGCATAGCAAGTGGAGTGAGACTTGTTGAAGGCATAGGACGCAAAAGCCTCCCAATCTTTCCATATTTTCTCCAATATCACGACATCATGACCGCGTTCTGTACCGCCTCCTATGAACATAGGCTTCATCTCATCCAAGACAGACTTGATCTTCTTGCCCATGGCCTTGCGCAGTTTATCGGCTTGGCCCTTAGTGAATCCTGCCAACTTTTGAGAAAGCAGCATGACCTGCTCTTGGTAAACGGTGATGCCATAAGTCTCCTCCAGGTACTCCTTCATGTCTGCCAGGTCATATTGGATCTCCTCTGTGCCTAGCTTCCTTCGAATGAAGCTAGGGATGTACTCAATGGGTCCTGGTCGATACAAGGCATTCATGGCAATCAAATCACCAAAGACTGATGGCTTCAAATCCTTGAGATGCTTTTGCATGCCCAGTGATTCATACTGAAAAATGCCCACTGTCTCGCCTCGTTGAAATAAGGTATAGGTGGCTTCATCGTCCAATGGCACCGTATCCATATCCAAGGTCTTGCCATGGCGTTCTTTCACCAATAACACTGAATCCTTGATGATGGTCAAAGTTTTTAACCCCAAGAAATCCATCTTGAGCAAGCCAGCATCCTCCACCACTGCATTGTCAAACTGCGTACACCACATGTCTGAATCCTTTGCCCGTGCAACAGGGATCAAGTCCCTGATGTCCGACGGCGTGATAATGACACCGCAGGCATGGATGCCCGTGTTACGCATCGAACCTTCCAGTTCTTTTGCCAGATTCAATGTCTCTGCAGCCAAATCATTGCCACCGGCTAGGGTCCGCAAGCCCTTGGCTTTTTCATAATCCTCGCCATGGTAGGTGGATTTGATGAATGCCTCATCCCCAGTGAGCAAGAGCTTCAGGGATTTAGTGTCTGGCGTTCCCTTGGTCAAACGATCTGCCTCATCAAAGGGCAAGTCCAACGCCCGCGCAGCATCTTTGATGGCAGATTTTGCTGCCATGCTACCATAGGTAATGATTTGCGCCACCTGGCTTGAGCCATATTTGTCAATCACATACTGAATGACCTTGTCGCGCCCTTTGTCATCAAAATCAATATCGATATCAGGCAGGCTGATTCGGTCGGGGTTCAAAAACCGCTCAAATAGCAATTGGTAAGCAATGGGATCCACATTGGTGATGCCCGTGCAGTAAGCAACAGCAGAACCCGCAGCAGATCCACGACCCGGCCCCACACTGACGCCCATGTCTCTGGCAACATTGCAGAAGTCTTGAACGATCAAAAAATACCCTGGATACCCAGTTTTAGCAATGGTTTCAAGCTCAAACTCTATTCGCTCCTTGATCTCATCCGTGATGACGCTGTAGCGCTTTTCCGCACCCAGGTAGGTCAAATGCTTGAGGTAGGCATTCTCTCCTCGCTTGCCTGAATCTGCCTTGTCCTCTGCCACCAAGAAATCCTCAGGAATATCAAAAGCTGGCAACAACACCTCCCTTGCAAGGGTGAATGGCTCAACCTTAGCCAATACATAAGACAGGTTATTCAGGGCTTCTGGTAGGTCAGCAAATGCTTGATGCATTTCAGCTTGTGACTTGAGGTAAAACTGATCATTGGCAAAGCCATAACGGAACCCTCGACCCTTACCAATGGGTGTTGAACGCTTTACATTGTCTTTCACACATAGCAAAATGTCATGCGCTTCTGACTGTGACTGATTGACATAAAATGCATTATTTGCAGCAACCATTTTGACTTGGTGCTTGGCACAGAACCTCAACAGAACCTCATTGACCACATCTTCATCAGGCAGGCCATGGCGATTAATTTCTGCATAAAAGTCCTCCCCAAATTGCTCCTTCCACCAAATGAAAGCCTCTTCAGCCTGGGACTCACCAACCTCCAATATCAACTTAGGCACCTCACCATGCAAACCACCCGTTGTTACCATGACATGCTCCTTGTGTTCCAGCAAGGCTTCACGATCGATGCGAGGCAGGTAATAAAACCCCTCTACGTAGGCCAACGAACTGAGCTTGGCTAAATGATGAAATCCTGCCTTGTTCTTTGCCAACAGAGGGATTTGGAAACCATCATCTTTGGTGCTTTTGTCCCGCAAATCCCTGCACAGAAAAGCTTCCATGCCAACAATGCCAACCATGGGCCTCTGCCCATCTGGCAATTGCTTGTTGTGCTTTGCAATACCCTCTACAAACTGAAATGCACCCATCATGTTGCCAAGGTCTGTGATGGCAAGGGCTGGCTGCCCATCAGAAGCAGCCTGAGCAATCATTTCAGGTATTTTTGATGTGGCTTGCAGCACAGAAAACTGGCTGTGTGCATGAACGTGGAAAAAAGGGCTGTTCTCTACATGCGATAATTTCTCATCGGTTTTGCTGGTTGCTGGCTGCTCAACTTGCTCAACCAAGTCTGCACTGGCTGCTTTGAGGTTGATGTGCCTTAATCCCACTTTTTCAATGGGGTCAGGATGCGCTAACACGTATGCATTGAGTTGATCAATGGCTAGACCCAGATCTGCTGCTGTCCACAATCGACGGCGAACCAATTCAAAAAAGGACCTTGCCGTGGCCTCTACATCTGCCGTTGCATTGTGTGCATCCGCAAAGTCCTCCCCAAAGAGGTGGTGGTGGAGTTCACCCAATTTGGGGGTTTTGAAACGCCCACCACGACCTCCGGGTAGCTGGGTGACATCGGCAGTCACCTGGGTGCAGGTGTCCATGACCTTCATCGACAGCATCGGGGAATTGACCTTTGCTCTGTGGTACTCAGCCCCCATCACATTGAGGTCAAATCTCAGGTTATGACCCACCAGCACATTGCACTGTGCCATTGCCTTTTCAAATGCAGACCAAACTTGAGCAGCTGGCAGTCCGTCTTTTGCTGCCAAGGCTGTAGAAATACCATGAATTTTTTCTGAATTGAAAGGGATATTGTACCCCTCTGGCTTGATCAGAAAAGCCTCTGACTCAAGCAATTCACCATCTGGCCCATGCAGCTGCCAAGCCAATTGAACCACCCGGGGCCAATTGTCTACATCCTCAATCGGAGCCTTCCAATTGCGAGGAAGTCCAGTGGTTTCAGTGTCAAATATCAGATACATTGCGAGCGTTTAAGGTACAATGACCCATGACCTCGTCAATGGATTGTGCATAACCTAAAAATAATTCAGAAAAGGCTACTTAGACGCCTCTATATCAGGGTTCTTGCACTTGTCATCAGCTGATGCGCCGCAGTACGAACACGCTTCACCTTCGGTGCTTAAAAAGGGGGAATTGCTGGCGCATGTGCCATTGAAGGTTCCGTCTTTCTTGGCCCAAATCTTCACTGCCATACCCAGCACTCCTAGGCCTAATAAACAGACAGCAAGAAGGATAACTTTCAGCATCAACATGGTGCAAATTTACCTCAGAACGGCTGACAAATCATAGTCAGATGCCCCAACAATTTCAACCTCCACAAAGCTGCCTGACTTCAGGTGTATATCCCCTGACTGCAGATGAATCTCATTGTCCACATCCGGGCTGTCATGTTGACTTCTGCAAATGGTCAGCTCGCCCTCTTGTCGATCAACCAGGCAGATCATGCGCTGGCCAACCAAGGATTGATTGCGCTCCAATGAAATATCCCTTTGTGCATTCATGATGGCTTCCTGCCGGGTCAATTTAACCTCATGATCCACATCATCCTCCAAAGCAAAGGCATGGGTGTTCTCTTCATGGCTGTAGGTGAACACACCCAACCGCTCAAAACGCTGGGATTTCACCCAAGCTAAAAGGGTGGCAAAATCTTCCTCCGTCTCCCCTGGGTAGCCAACAATCAGCGTGCTGCGTATGGCCATGTCTGGAACCGTGGCACGCATGTTTGCCAGCAATGCATTGGTTTTCTTCATGGTCGTTCCTCGACGCATACTCTTCAGAACAGCATCAGAAATGTGCTGCAACGGAATATCAATGTAATTGCAAACCTTGTCATTGTCGGCAATCACTGACAAGACATCCTCAGGGAACCCCGATGGGTACAGGTAGTGCAATCGGATCCAGGCGATGCCCTCAACCTCTGAAAGCCTTGTGATCAATTCAGCAAGGTTTCGCTTCTTGTAGATATCCAGTCCGTAATACGTGAGATCCTGAGCAATAAGGATCAACTCAACCACCCCCTTGGTAGCCAATTTCTCTGTTTCAATAACCAAGTCCTCGATAGGCTTAGATATGTGTTTGCCGCGCATCAAGGGAATGGCACAAAAAGAACAGGGGCGATCACAGCCCTCAGCAATCTTCAAATAGGCGTAATGCTGTGGCGTGGTCACCAAACGCTCACCCACCAATTCTTTTTTGTAATCTGCTCCCAAAGCCTTGAGCAATAGCGGCAAATCCCTGGTACCAAAGTAGCGATCGACATCAGGGATTTCCACTTCAAGGTCAGACATATATCTTTCTGAAAGACAGCCAGTTACAAATACTTTTTCAATGTCTCCACGCTCCTTTGCCCTGACGGCATCAAGGATGGTGTCAATGCTTTCTTGTTTGGCATTATCAATGAAACCGCAGGTGTTCACCACCACAATTTCACCTTCCTTTTCATGAACAACCTCTTTGCCATTGGCTTGAAGTTGCCCCATCAAAACTTCCGAATCGTGCAGGTTTTTTGAACAGCCCAATGTGATCACATTGATGACTTGCTTCTTTGTTGTTCGTGCGCGCATGCCTTAAAATTTCAAATGCCTCACGGATTGCCCCTGATTAGCTACCTCATGCAAGGCCTCAACCCCTAAGGAGATGTGGTCATTCACAAAGTGTGCAGAGACTTTTTTGTCGCTTTCATTGGTTTTGACACCTTCAGGTACCATGGGTTGATCTGAAACCAAGAGCAATGCTCCCAAAGGGATTTGATTGGCAAATCCAGCGGTGAACAGGGTGGCAGTTTCCATATCAATAGCCATCGCGCGGACATCCGTTAAATAGCTTTTGAATACCTCATCATGCTCCCACACCCTTCGGTTGGTTGTATACACTGTGCCTGTCCAGTAATCCATCGCTCGGTTCCGAATGATGTGCGATACTGCACGTTGAATCATGAAGGCTGGCAAGGCTGGCACTTCTGGGGGGAAATAGGCATTGGACGTCCCTTCACCTCTGATGGCTCCAATGGGTAGAATGAAGTCACCAACGACTGTTCGCTTTTTTAAACCGCCACATTTGCCCAGGAAAAGCACAGCTTTTGGCGCAATGGCTGAAAGCAAATCTGAAATTGTCGCTGCGTTAGGGCTACCCATCCCAAAATTGATGATGGTGATGCCCTCTGCTGTAGCGCAGGACATGGGATGATCCTCGCCAATGATGGGGACACCGTAAGTCTCAGCAAATCGGTTGACATAATCGCTGAAATTGGTCAACAGAATGTAGCTTTCAAAATCCTCCAAGGCCATGCCTGTGTAGCGGGGAAGCCAGTTTTTAGTGATATCTTCTTTGTTGTTCATCTTTTCAATCGTTTGCGTTCAATAATTCTTCAATGTAAGCCTTTGCGTCAAAAGCTTGTAAATCATCTGCTGCCTCACCCACACCAATGAAACGCACAGGTATATGGAGCTTGCTTGCAATGGCTAGTGCGACACCGCCTCGCGCTGTTCCGTCCATTTTTGTAAGTATCAAGCCATCCACACTTGTCACCTTCGAAAATTCCACGGCCTGGTTCACGGCATTCTGTCCTGTGGATGCATCAAGAACCAACAGCACCTCATGGGGTGCATCTGGTAGCACTTTTGCCATGACGCGTTTGATTTTGGCTAACTCATTCATCAGGTTGACCTTGTTGTGTAGCCTGCCTGCTGTGTCAACAAACACACGATCAATGCCTTCATTAACAGCTGATTCAACAGCAGCAAATGCTACTGCAGCAGGGTCAGTGTGCATGCCTTTTTCAACAAAGCTCGCTCCGCTTCTTTCAGCCCAGATTCTTAGCTGATCAACTGCAGCTGCGCGAAAGGTGTCTGCAGCGCCCAGCAGGACTGATTGCCCTTGTTGCTTGTAAAAGGTTGCCAATTTGCCAATTGTGGTGGTTTTCCCAACCCCATTGACGCCAACAACTAAGGTTACGTGCGGCCTAACGCCCTTGACTGCCTCAACAGGTGCTTTCACACTGCCCCAAGCTTCCAGCTGGATGAGCAATGCCTCGCGTATCAAGGTTTGCAATTCTTTCGCGCCGAGGTATTGTTTCTCAGCAACCCGTGCTTCAATGGCTTCAATCAGCTCAACGGCCGTGTCAACACCCACATCCGAAGCGATCAATGCTTCCTCAATGCTATCAAGGACATCGTCGTCGATGCGGCTGCGTCCAGCCACAGCACGTGACAATTTCCCAAACAGGGAATCTCTCGTTTTTGCTAATCCAAACAAAGCCATTGTCTCAAGTTAAAAAAAAGCCGCTCATTTGAGCAGCTTTCCAATGGTTTATTCAATTCCAACTCAGGAATTGAAGAATTCTTTCACGTTGTCCTTAGGCATGATGCGTTGCTCATAGCCATAACCACCATTGGCGGTTTTAACAATCTTGACAGCTTTGGTGTAAAGCGTGGCGCCCTCTTTCTTTAATGTTGCTACTACTTTCTTAGCCATGGCTTATTTAATTTCTTTGTGAATCGTCATCTTCTTCAAGATGGGGTTGTACTTTTTAATTTCCATACGATCAGGCGTATTCTTTTTGTTCTTCGTTGTGATGTAACGTGACGTGCCTGGCTTGCCACTATCCTTGTGCTCTGTGCACTCAAGGATTACTTGAACTCGGTTTCCTTTCTTAGCCATAATTCAATTATTGAGCGATTTTGATGCCGTTTGTGCGGGCCTCAGCCAACACAACCTCGATGCCTTTTTTGTCAATGGTCTTCAGGGTTGAAGCAGAAACACGCAAGGTGATCCACTTCTCTTCTGAAGGCAAATAAAAGCGCTTTCGCATCAAGTTCACATTGAACTTTCGCTTATTTTTCTTGTTTGAAAAGGAGACGTTGTTTCCAACCATGGCCTTCTTTCCACTGATTTCACATACTCGCGACATGCTGCGGGGGTTTTTGTTTGTCCTCTTTTAGAGGTGTGCAAAGATAGAACAAAGTGCACATGCTGCAAAAGGTCTGGCTGAGTTTATTTCTCTTCCATTAAAGCCCAACGCAACTCATGAAGCAATGCATTGACTGAACGCTCAACAATTACCTGACGATGGGAGCCAAATGCCATTTGCTTTGACCAACGAAATCCGGGGCCTTCGATGGCTAACCACACTGTTCCAACAGGCTTATTATCAGTGCCCCCACCAGGACCAGCTATGCCGCTGCTGGCAAGCCCCCAGTCAGTACCTAGGCGTTTACGAACACCCTTTGCCATCTGAACAACCACTTGGCGACTCACCGCGCCATGCATCATGATATCCGCTTGATTCACACCCAAAGTTTTTACCTTGACAGCGTTAGCGTAAGAGACAATGGCGCCATGAAAGTAGGTGGATGAGCCTGGTATGGCGGTGATAGCCGACGACACAGCACCTCCTGTGCAACTCTCTGCCGCAGAAAGGGTCTGGCCCTTAGCTTGCAGCAATTTGCCAACCACAGCAGCCAGTGGGCTTTCGTCTTCAGAAAACAACCAATGGCCCAATGCCGCACGAATAACTGCTGCATACTGATCCATTTCTACAAGACAAGTCGCCTTGTCATTGAGGTCTGACTGACACCTCAACTGCAACCTAACCATTCCCTTAGATGGCAAATAGGCCAAGCTGAATGACTTTGATAAGGAAGACTCAAGGTCTTTAAGGCGCATTGCAAGGTCAGATTCTGGCAATCCCTGAACCCAGAAATGCCGCCGATCAAGCCATTGGTTCACTGATTGCGCGATGAGGGGCAAAACATGGTCATGCATCAAACGCTTCATTTCAAATGGCACACCAGGTAAATTCACCATGAACTTGCCTTGGTGCTGCCATAGCATCCCTGGCGCTGTGCCTACAGGGTTGTGAAGCACTGTGGCTTTGCTCGGGAAATTGGCTTGCTCCAGATTCATGTCATTGGCCTTGCGACCTAAGCTTGCAAACAAGGCCTGTATGTGCTCCATGATAGCTTGCTGATGCACAAGGACATCTTTCATGTAGTCCACCATCACAGTTTTGGTGATGTCATCATTGGTTGGCCCTAAGCCACCAGTGATGATAACCCAATCAGCATCCATTTGAACCTGATCCAAGGCAGTGATCAAGGCATCGCTTCGATCTGCAATAGCTGTGGCCCGAATCACAGAGGCACCAATGGCCCCCAGAGACTCCCCCAACCAAGCCGTGTGTGTGTTCACTGTTTGCCCAGATAAGAGCTCATCGCCGACATGAATCAATTCAACCTTCATGATGCAAAGTTATTATTATACCTTCCCCTTATGCAATGGAACATTCCTATCAGTAAACACCTGCAACACGGTGAACTCAATCTAGAAGATAAAGCACTGGTAGACAGAGCTATTGCTGATCTTCCTAATGCTTACGCTCCCTACAGCAACTTCAGGGTGTCAGCAGCTATTCGCCTGGATAATGGCAGTATCCTTTCAGGCTGTAACCAAGAAAACAGCTCCTTTCCTGTAGGTATCTGCGCAGAACGCGTAGTGCTCTCCGCAGTGCATGCCAGCCATCCTGGCTCCAAGGTTTTGTCTATGGCCATTGTTTGCAATGATGGCAGAGAAGGCCCCCTCGAACCCACCGCGCCTTGTGGCATGTGTCGCCAAGCCTTGAGTGATCAGGTTAGCCGGCAGTCAACTGGCATGCGTTTGATTTTATCCACCATCAATGGGCCAACATGGGTCCTTGATGAAGCCTCTGACCTGCTGCCCTTTCGCTTTGATTTCAAGCAATGACCACGGCATGTCGGTGAGTTGATGTAACTTATCTGCATGCTAGAAGTGTGTATATTCTCCCTTGAGGACGCATTCACCGCAGCCCATGCCGGCGCGCAACGCCTTGAAATATGCAGCAATGTGTCGGCGGGTGGTTTGACTCCACCTACAGAATGGGTGTTTGTTCTCAAACAAACATTGACCATCCCTTTGGTGGCCATGGCCAGGCATCGTGGCGGATCCTTTGTGTACACAGATGAAGACTGGGTTTTAACCACCAAAAATGCAGAAAATCTCCGCATGCACGGCGCTGACGCCATTGTTTTTGGTGGTCTTAAAGCAGATGGCACCCTGAATTTTGACCAATGCAAGAAACTCAATGACAACTTAGGTATTCCCACGGTATTGCATCGGGCCTTTGATGCCACGCCATCCCCAAAAGATGCCCTAGAGGCAGCCATCGAAGCGGGATTCAGCCGCATCCTGACTGGTATCGGTAGTCATTCCATGGATCAATTGCAGGCCCTGCAAAAACAAGCCGATGGCCGCATTCAGTTGATACCTGCTGGTGGCATCAGACAGGGCAATGCACAGCGCTACCTATCAATTGGGCTTGAGCAACTCCACTCATCTGCCATCACGCAAAAAGGTCATGGTGTTAACGCCAAAGAAGTGCATGCACTGATCGCTTGCATGGCAAACAATCAACACCTTCAGCTCAGCAAATAGGGGGCGTCAATAAGGGTGGATCCATTCGATGAATGGACAGCGTACTGAAAGCCTTTTTGAAGGGAGTAGCCGCCAACGCGACCTTGCACATCCATGGCAATAAAGCCTATCTGTGTGTGCTTCAAGTCAGCACCTCGCTTCACAAACAGCTGATGGATTTTTTTCACCGCCTTTTCACAAGCGACCTGCGGACTGTGTCCACGTTCCATTTCAGAAACCACCCGGTAGGATCCGACCACCCGAATCACCTCTTCCCCATGCCCTGTGGCTGTGGCAGCTCCCACGTCACCATCCACATAGAGGCCTGCACCAATGATGGGACTATCCCCCACCCTGCCACGCATCTTGTAGGCCATACCGCTTGTTGTGCACATACCAGCTAAATGCCCGTTGGCATCCATGGAGAGTTGCCCAATGGTGTCATGGTTTTCAACATTTACTATCGGTTGGTATTGATTTTCCGCCTTCCAGCTTTCCCAGTCTTTGATGGATGCTT
>DFSH01000048.1:0-2687 GCA_002378565.1 Flavobacteriales bacterium UBA3442
AGCTTTTTCAAGCCGTGTACATCCTTTTCGTCAATCCCTAACTCCTCACCCAGGCGACGATTGGCAGCATCAAGGACGGTTTCCCCCTCCCTTGGATGACTGCAGCAGGAATTAGTCCACAGCATGGGGCTGTGGTATTTGCCTTCAGCGCGCTGCTGCAAAAGGGTTTCCCCTTGATCATTGAACAAAAAAACAGAAAATGCCCGGTGAAGACTGCCATTGCGATGAGCCAGTATTTTCCCCATTAGGCCCTGTGGCTCATCCTTTGCGTTGACTAGGATAACAAATTCTTCTCTATCGTTCATGTGGCACAAATCTACATGCTCAATCCTTACCTTCGCCCTCTGAAAACCACATATTCTGTGACCTTCCAAGAAGAAATCCTACGCCGCCGCACATTTGGCATTGTCTCCCACCCTGATGCGGGAAAGACCACCTTGACTGAAAAATTGCTCCTTTTCGGCGGAGCCATTCAAGAAGCAGGTGCTGTCAAGTCCAACAAGGTCAAGAAATCAGCCACGTCAGATTTCATGGAAATCGAGAAGCAGCGTGGCATATCTGTCGCAACATCTGTGATGGCATTTGAATACTTAGGGCGCCACATCAACATCTTGGACACCCCCGGACACAAAGACTTTGCTGAAGACACCTACCGGACCCTCACTGCAGTGGATTCTGTCATTGTAGTGATCGACGTAGCAAAGGGTGTCGAAGCGCAAACCAAAAAACTTGTGGCTGTTTGCCGCATGCGCGACACCCCAATTATTGTCTTCATCAATAAGCTGGACCGCGAGGGCCTGGATGGGTTTGACCTATTGGATGAGATTGAAGCCTCGCTTGAACTGGGTCTTTGCCCAATGTCCTGGCCCATTGGCATGGGTCAACGCTTTCAGGGGGTATACAACCTTTGGGAAAAGCATTTGTTGCTTTACGATGGGCAAGACAAGCAACGTGTTGGCGATAGCATCACCATCGATGACCTATCAAGCAGTGAGCTTGAAGAGCGAATTGGCGAAGAAGCTGCTGCAACCTTGCGTGAAGAGATTAAGCTCATTCAAGGGGTTTACCCAAAATTTGACAAGGAAGCCTACCAAGCGGGTCAGCTTTGCCCAGTGTTTTTTGGCTCTGCTTTGAATAATTTTGGTGTCAAAGATTTGCTGGATTGCTTTGTAGATATCGCCCCTACGCCTCAACCTAAGAAAGCTGAAGAGCGAATGATTCAACCCCATGAGTCTGTATTCAGTGGTTTCATTTTCAAGATTCACGCAAATATTGACCCTAAGCACCGAAGCCGTATTGCTTTTTGCAAGGTTGTATCCGGGCAGTTTGAGCGAAACAACAATTACTTGCACGTCAGAGAAAACCGTCAGTTAAAATTCTCCAGCCCCTTAACCTTTCTTGCCAGCAAGAAGTCCATTGTAGACGTTGCCTACCCTGGGGACATTGTAGGTCTGCCCGATTCCGGGTCTTTCCGGATTGGCGACAGCTTAACCAGCGGAGACCCCCTGCACTTCAAAGGAATACCCAGCTTCTCCCCTGAGCATTTTCGATTCATCAATAACGAAGACCCGATGAAATCCAAGCAGCTAGCAAAGGGTATCGATCAATTGATGGATGAGGGAGTCGCGCAACTCTTCACCCTGACGAGCAATAGTCGCAAGGTGATTGGCACCGTAGGTGCATTGCAATACGAAGTGATTCAGTACCGCTTGGAGCATGAGTATGGCGCCAAATGTTCCTACGAACCATTCCAGGCATTCAAGGCTTGCTGGGTTGAGTCGACTGATGAGCAAGAACTCAAGGGGTTCAAAATTCTAAAAACAAGGCAGTTAGCCAATGACAAGCATGGCAGGCTGGTCTTTTTGCCTGACAGTCAATTCTCCTTGCAAATGACCCAGGAAAAATACCCCAGCATCACATTCCATGAACAATCAGGTGAATAGACAACACCTTTCATGGGTTTGTTGAAGACAAAAAAAAGCGCAGCTTAGCTGCGCTTTTTTATTGCAATCCAATAGGGGTATTAATCAACGCTTTCCATGTATTTTTCAAGCACTTCTTGGCTGACGCCCATGAGGCTAAACCCGCCATCATTGTAGAGGTTTTGCATGGTCACCCTTCGCGTCAGATCGCTGAACATGGCAACACAGTAGTCTGCACAGTCCTCTCCTGTAGCGTTCCCTAAGGGGCTCATTTTTTCAGCAAAAGACATGAAGCCATCAAATCCCTTAACGCCGGAACCCGCTGTAGTCCTCGTTGGTGATTGTGAAATGGTGTTAACGCGAACCTTGCTTTTCAACCCATAGTGGTAGCCAAAGCTTCGTGCAATTGACTCAAGGTAGGCCTTGTTTTCAGCCATGTCACTGTAATCAGGGAAGGTTCTTTGTGCGGCCATGTAAGTCAGGCCTAAGACAGATCCCCAATCAGCAATAGCGTCCATTTTATAGGCCGTTTGCAAAACCTTGTGGAAACTGACGGCAGACACATCCCAACCCTTGGTTAAGAAATCGTAATTCAAATCAGTGTAAGGGCGGTTTTTTCGCACATTCACTGACATACCAATGCTGTGCAAGACAAAGTCAACTTGGCCACCGAAATGCTCCATGGATTTGGTGAATAGGTTTTCAATCTCCTCTATGCTGGTTGCATCTGCAGGCACCACAGGTGCATTAATGGCTTCAGCCAAA
>DFSH01000048.1:2969-3170 GCA_002378565.1 Flavobacteriales bacterium UBA3442
TGTTGATGGCATTGCTCAGCAACTTTCCAAGCAATGGATTCACTGTTGAGGGCGCCAAATATGATGCCTTTTTTGCCTTTGAGTAGATTATTCATGTCGAGGTTAATGTGGTTATTAGAACAAATATCGCACATAGCAAGTCAGATGCGATGCTTTTTTAATGGTTAGATGTAGAAAGTCTCAAGAAGTCCCCAACAAATT
>DFSH01000048.1:3475-38807 GCA_002378565.1 Flavobacteriales bacterium UBA3442
GGCTACCTCTAGCTGCCTATCCTTCTTGTCAAGAATCCGCAATGAAGTTTCTGTTTGACCACCATGCCCTTGCTTGTCAACCAACCAATGGTGTTGACCTGCAGCAGCAACCTGTGGCAAATGTGTGATCGCAAGAATCTGGCCTTGCATGCCCATCTCTTGAAAAATTCCAGCTACTTTAGATGCAGTTTGGCCTGATATCCCTGAATCAATCTCATCAAACAACATTGTTTGCAAACCTTTCTTTTCCACGAAAAGTTTTTTCAGAGCAAGCATTAATCGACTCTGCTCGCCACCACTTGCAACCTTTGCAATAGGCATGGGCTTGGATCCTTTGTTGGCAGAAAACATGAAATGGTACTGCCATAGTCCATCTTTGGAGGGTTGTGGCAACTCCTGACAGTCAATAGCTAAGGATGCATCAGGCATATTCAAGGATTTCAATGTCTTTTCCACAGCCGAGGTGACAACATCGACGTGATTCAAGCGGTCGATGTGCAACTGGTTAGCTGCAGCCATCACTGCTGACTTGCTATCAACCAAAGCTTGGCTCAATGAAGCCCGTCGATCACCAGCCGCATGCAAGCCATCCAATTGAAAACCAAGGGCGGCCTGTTTTTCCAGCAATGACTTCACGTCAGCCACCTGATGCTTCCGCTGCAAGGCGTCAAGCAAGCTCAACCGATCCTCTAGCCAAGACAACCTCCCTGGATCCGACTGCAAGTGCGGGAAAAGGTCATCCATGCTTCGAAGCATGTCCTCAAGTGCCGTCAATGCCTCCTGGCCTGATACCGTCATGTCATGAAACTGCGAAGACATGCCTGCCATCCGCGTTACAAGGTTTTGGAGGCGGCCCATCATGTCCTGTAAGCCTTGTTCGGGTGATTCAATCAACGCCCTCGCTTCTTCACAATCAGACATCAAGTCCTCTGCATGGCTCAATGTCTGCAATTCATCTTGCCACTGCTTCTCTTCATCCGGCTCCAATTGAGCAGCCTGTAGTTCTTCATGCAAAAAACGAAGGTATTCCTCATCCATGACGCCCTGCAATTCAACTTCAAGTCTTGCCCAATCTGCCTTTGCTCCTTGCCATGTCAACCAAGCATCTTGGTAGGTTGTCATTGATTGATGTGAGTCAGTCATGCGATCTAAATACCCTGCAACAAAACCTGAACGGGTCAATTTGGCTGAATCCACCTGACTATGGATGTCAATCAAACTTTCACT
The DNA here is from genome assembly GCA_002378565.1 of Flavobacteriales bacterium UBA3442. Taxonomy (GTDB): domain Bacteria; phylum Bacteroidota; class Bacteroidia; order Flavobacteriales; family Schleiferiaceae; genus TMED14. The sequence continues at coordinate 4,703 of DFSH01000048.1, forward strand.
CAGGTCTCTGATGACAGTCAGTTTCACTGGGGTATCATTGATGAATGCACGGGATTTACCTGTTGCTGAGATTTCTCGTCTCAGTGTTGTGACAGGCTCAAAATCCAAATCTTCCTGAGCAAACCAGCTCTCCCATGAGGATTTTGCTAAATTAAAATCAGCTTCCACAACGCATTTTTTGCCTTGAACGACCCACTTACTGCTGTCTGATCGCCCACCAAGTGCCAGCTGCAATGCACCCAGTAGAATGGACTTACCTGCACCCGTTTCGCCCGTAAGTACAGTGAATCCCGGTTCAATTGTTAGATTGAGCTGGCTGATGAGTGCAAAATGTTGAATGCGAAGTGCTGACCACATGGTGAGTTGAATTTACACCAAAGATCAGCGCTGAGACATCGATAAATAGCTAGAACGATTGCTTGGGTCCATTTGATTCAAAGCCTCAATCAAGTCTGATTGATTCATGGTTGGCCCATCCCCAAAGACTTGGATGATCTCCTGACTCTTTGCATCAAAGTACCAGCGCAACAAGCTGGAATTGGGGTTGCGTTCATAGATACCATGCAATCCAATCAATGCTAAGGACATAGCTTCCTTTGCTGCCCGCTGCTGCACAGGGCTGTGCATGCGATCCATGCCCATGCGATGGTAACTGTACCAACTGGTAAGAAAATCTGTATTTGCGGGGCTCAACAATTCTTCAATCAACCAATAGCGATTGCGATTGTTTACAGACTGGCTCCACCCACTGCTTCCATTGGCAGATTGCGCATTGGCGACAATAATCTGTGCCTGCTTCAGGTGGTAGCTGCTTTCAGTTGAAAAACTCGCTGCGTCCAAACCTAAGGCCAGGTAACAATAAAAACCAATGATGCTTGTCAGGTTGTCATCAAATCGCCCCGGGTTGAATTCCATGGATTGATTTTCTCGGTAGGTGATGTCTACACTCCCATCCAAAAACATCATGGTTGGTGACTGGTAATCAGACATGTAAACAGGACGCGTGAATTGGACCTGCAAGTTGCCTCGCATCACCCCTGTCGATGGCTGGTACTCATCGATGGTGAAGACCAAAGAGCCCCGGATGCGTTCAGCAACTTCAAAACGGGTTTCTGTCCAAGAACGGCCATTAACAAAATCCCTCAAAGCGTTTTGCATGGTCGTGAAGACGGCTTTATCAGAGGATTGAACCTGTGGTGCTTGAACGCGGACATCCAAGAAGAACTCCTGTGCAGACACTGCTGGCGATACGCATAGCAATAGCCCTGTGAGAAAGAAATACTTGAAGCCTGCCTTGATCATTGCAATGGTTGATAGGGATTTTAAGTCCAATGATTTTCTACCCAATCCAAAATGGCCTCAGCAGCATCTGCTTTAGACTCTTGGGGCCTAGGGTGCTGGCCATGGTCATCCAATAACGTAATGCGGTTGCTTTTCGCGTGCATGCCTTCACCGGAAATGCCTGCATGATTCAAAACCATCAAATCTGCTTGCTTTCGCAGGCGCTTGGCCTTGGCCTTGGCCTCTGCGTCATGGGTTTCCAAAGCAAAACCAACCACTATTTGATGGGGATGTTTGTCCTTTCGAACCGTTCCCATGTGCTGAAGAATGTCTGGGTTTGCTAGCATGTCAACGCGAAGGCTGGAAACTTTTGGCATTTTTTCATTGGCCAGCTTTGCAGGTCGGTAATCGCTCACTGCTGCAGCGCATACCACCACATCAGCACCTGCCTGTAATTGATTGCATTTTACCAGCATGTCTTCTGCTGAGAGAACAGCATGAACATGGATACCAGGGTGCAAAGGGGGCATCACGGCTGCAGGACCAGATACCAATTCAACGCGCGCACCGCGATTGGCAGCAGCTAAAGCTATGGCAGTGCCCATTCGGCCTGAGCTACCATTGCTGATGAATCGCACGGGATCAATAGCCTCAACCGTCGGTCCTGACGTCATCAAAAGGGTCTTGCCTTCCCATGCATTGTCGCTTAGACCCATCTTCAATGCCTGTAACATCCACACCGGCTCTGCCATGCGACCCGGCCCAGTCAGGCCTGAGGCTAACTCACCTGATGGCGATGGCCAAACATGGTGCCCCCAAGAAGTCAAAATGGATAGGTTTTTTTGGTTTGCTGGATGGATGAACATGTCTAAGTCCATTGCTGGGGCCCAGAATATGGGGCATTTAGCAGAAAGCAAAACAGCAGTTAACAGGTTGTCACAGAGGCCGTGGCAAATTTTTGCAATGCTATTGCTGGTTGCCGGAGCCACCACAATGGCATCAGCCCATTCTGCATGGGCCACATGGTTGTTCCACTCAATGGAACCAACAGCTTCATTCACGAAATCCATCTGAGCAGGCTGACCTGACAAAGTCGCCAATGTCAATGGGGACACAAACGTCTTCGCAGCATGGGTTAAGACACAGCGGACCTCTGCCCCTTCACGTCGAAGCTCTCGAATAAATGATGGTATTTTGTATGCGGCAATCCCTCCGGAAATACCTACCAGGATTTGCTTACCCTTGAGGGTACTCATGCATTTTGGGAATCGACATCATCAACCTCAGGGTAGCGGTAGTAGACCTTGCCCTCCAACCATTCCTTGGTAGCCATGGCACCAGGCTTAGGCATGGATTCAAAACGCTTAGACATCTCAATCTGCTCGCGGTTCTCAAAGACCTCTTCAAGAGACTCTGTGGTGTCTTCGAATTCTTCCATTTTATGCTTGATCTCAGCACGAATCGTTTCATTGATTTGCTCAGCTCGGCGAGAAATCATGACCAAAGACTCATAGATATTCTCTGTGGTATTGTCCAATTCATTGAAATCCAATGTTTGGGTTGTCTTCGCAGCGTTCAAAAGTTCCTTGTCCATAGTCAGATTATTGGGCTGCAAATTTAAGCCGATTTTTCCAAATAAGCCCCTACTTCTTCATTTAAAAGCTTCATCGCCTGAATTTCACTTGATTCAGTGTAGGCATCCATGAATTCAAGGATGGCTGTTTCAGCTTCTTTGTAGCGCTGTGCTTGTTTTGATTCAATGCTTTTCTTGGCTAATTCAAAGGCTGCCATAGCTTTTACGCGCATGGCATTTTCACGGTGTTTGCTGTCCGGGAAATCAGTCAACATGGCATTGAATGAAGTTACAGCACTTGAAAACTGGCTTCGGTGGTAGTAGCCGTAAGCAATATTGTAGGCCTTTTCCTCCAAACGCAAACGCAATTCATCCATCAGCTCATTGCTGGACGTCAAGTGGGTGGACCCTGGGTGTGTGTTGATGAAAAGCTGCAATTCATCCATGGCCTTGTAGATGTAGGCCGGGTCCAAGCTGCTTGACGGTGCCTCCAAGTAGTAGCAATAGGCAGCCATGTAGGCAGCTTCCTCTGCAAAGTCATGGCTAGGAAATGTTTGAGAGAAACGCTTGAAATGGTAGCCCGCAAGGATGTAGTCCTTTTGCTCATAAAGCGTTTTCGCGTAGTAAGCGTAAACCTCTTGAGCTTTTGCTGTGCCGCGAAAGGCAGTCATCAAGTCGTCAAACAGCTCATAGGCCTTGTTGTACTCCTCAGCCTCGAAGTAAGCTTTTGCCTTGGTGAATTTCAGCTCGGTATCCGTGCTTTTAAGGATGTCCTGGAATTCGCCACATGACGACAGGGTCATGGCAACAATGAGCAGGGAAAAGAAAGAAGAGATGGTTGGACGCATAGGGCGCGAAATTATGGATTCATCGGTTCAGAAAGCATGCCAAAGCCAGCTTTCTTTCAAGAAAAAGTATCATTCAATCCATCAAGGCCTTGGTGGCAGTGCAAATGCGGGATGTTAAATCCTCAGAAATGGCCCACAACGGTTGACGAACATAAGATTCACAGACGCCAAGCTCTTGCAGCACCATTTTTATGCCAGCAGGATTGCCCTCTTCAAATAGCATGTTGGTGATATCCAACAAGGCATAATGGGGTGATCTTGCTTGAACCACATGCCCATCAAGCGCTAGTGACACCATGTTTGAGAAGGGTTTAGGGAATCCCTGACCACTGACTGAAATGACCCCATGCCCTCCCATGGACAACATGGCTAAGGTGAGGTTGTCGTCTCCTGACAAGACTGCAAAGTCTTCTGGCGCATCCCTGATGATGGCCATCACCTGCCCCATGTCACCACTTGCTTCTTTGACAGCCACGATGTTTTCCACATCGTGAGCTAGCCTCAAGGTGGTTTCAGCTGTCACATTGCATGCCGTGCGACCGGGCACATTGTACAGAATCACAGGAAGGTCCGTGGCAGCAGCAATGGTTAGAAAGTGCTGGTAAATGCCCTCTTGGGTAGGTTTGTTGTAAAATGGGCTCACGCTGAGAATGGCATCAATTCCGTCAGGGATCGAAGCAAAGTCTTCAACAACTGCCGCTGTGTTGTTACCGCCAACACCAAGAACCACCGGCAATTGGCCTTGATTGGCTGACAAAATGCACTGAATGGCATCATGTTTCTCTTCTTTAGATAGGGTTGCTGATTCTGCCGTGGTGCCCATGGCTACCAAAAAATCCACCCCACCAGCAATGCAATGGTGAACCAGTGCGGTCAATCCGTCAAGATCAAGTTGCCCTTTAGCGTTGAATGGTGTAACCAGGGCTACGCCTGTTCCTGTGGGTGAAGTCATGATTGGTGGGGTTGAATTCTGTGAAGCCATGTGGATGTTTCTTCAAAAAGCGGGATGAGCTCAGCCAATAAATTCTTAGGCTCAGCCATGATGAGGTCATAAAAATCTTCTTTGCCGCCAATGGTCACACGCAATCCAGTACTTGCTCTGCGTGCCAAATCATCCAGGGGAAGCTTGTCGTTGCGCTGCAGGGAGATGATGACATCGAACTCGCTTTGTATGAATTCCAAAGCGTTACCACTCTTGACCTTGCCCAACGGGGTGAAATCATCAATAAAAATAAGCTGCCTCCCTGCATACAGAGCATGTTTAGGCCTCAGGCCGCCAGTCCAACCACAGAGTAAGACATGGCGCTGTCTTGCCTTGAAATAGTCTACCACCTCGCGCATGGCATCCAAGGCTAGTCTGTCCTCACTGGCATCGAATAAAATGCCGATGCGGTGGCATTCTGACCAGCCCTTCCAAGGGGCCCTGATCACAGGCTGACGTTTAGCCTTAGCCCATTGTCGCTTGCGGTAGCCTTCAGTTAATCCGTAGAGCCAATCCATGTCTGGTAGGTTGCTTCATTGATGATGGTGATTTGCAATTGGGTGGCTTTTGCCAACTTACTTGGCCCCATGCCCTTGCCAGCCAAAAGTACATCTGTCTTGCCAGATATAGAACCTACTACTCGGCCACCATGAGCGACAATGCTGGCCTTGAGTTCGTCGCGTGTGAAATCTGTAAAAACACCTGACACAACAAAGGCCTTACCTGCCAAGACCAAGGATGTCGGTTGCAATTTTTTCTCGCCATGCATCAACAGCCCAGCCTCGCTCAATCTCCGAACCTCATTCACATTGGAATCAACCTGAAGCCATGCGGCCAAGGAGGTTGCAATCATTGGCCCTACGCCATCAATGGCCGTCAGAGTAGGCTCATCTGCAGCAAGCAAGGTATCCATGTCCTCAAGGGCTTCCACTAGCATGCCGGCAACGGTTCCTCCAACATGCCTGATACCCAAAGAGAACAGAACCCGCTCAAAAGGAATTTTCAAAGACGAAGCAAGCCCTTTCGTTACGTTCTCAATGCTTTTTTCTTTGAACTGGCCTAACTGTCGCCATTGTAGATCCGTCAAATTGTACAAGTCAGAAGGTCTTCTAGCAAGGCCCTTGCTTACCAATTGGTCAATGGTCTCAGAGCCTAGGCCATCAATATCCATGGCTTTTCTACTGACAAAATGTGCCAATCGACTTTTGACTTGGGTGGAACAATTGAGGTCATTGTCGCAGTAATGCTGCACCTCATTGGCATTTTTAATCAGCCTGGAGCCACAATCCGGACAGAAGTCAATGAAATGCACTTTCTCAGCTGTCACTGGCCGTTTGTCTGCAGCAACTTTGGTGATTTTAGGAATGATTTCGCCGCCTTTCTCAACCCATACATGATCACCGACATGCAAGTCCAGTTTGGCAATTTGGTCTGCATTGTGCAAAGACGCACGCTGAACCACCGTGCCTGAAAGCCATATGGGCTCAAGGTGTGCAACGGGGGTTATGGCCCCGGTTCGTCCAACCTGAAAAGACACCCCATTGAGGACCGTCAAGGCAGCTTCGCTGTTAAATTTGTAGGCAATGGCCCATCGAGGCGATTTCGCAGTGAAACCCAAGGCTTCCTGCTCAGCCATCGAGTCCACCTTGATCACGGCCCCATCAATGGCAAACGGCAGTTGATGTCTGGCTTCATCCCAATTTGACAAGAAGGCATGCACATCTGATCTTCCCACGCGAACCTCTGACCATCGCTTGTCCAATGACGGGACAGGGAATCCCCATAAACGAAGTTGATCCATAGCTGTTGCATGGCTCGCGAATGGCTGATCAGAGGTGATGGCATGGTACATCAATGCAGACAATTTGCGCTTGGACACCTCCGTTGCATCCTTGGTCTTCAAGCTGCCTGAAGCGGCATTCCTTGGGTTAGCGAATGTTGGCATGTCAAGGGATTCTCGCCGATCATTCAGGGCAGAAAAGTTGTCATTGGTGAAAAATATTTCGCCCCGAACCTCCAAATCATCAGGCGCATCATCGGGCAATTTCAATGGCAGCGAACGGATGGTTCGCACATTGGCAATGACATCATCGCCTTGCTGTCCATCGCCCCGCGTCAATGCACGGGTTAGCACGCGGTTTTCATACCACAGGGCAATGGCAACGCCATCGTATTTCAATTCACAATCCCACAACAGGTTGTCGCCCTGCTCTGCCCGGTCCATGAAGGCATCCAACTCGTCCTTGTTGTACGTGTTACTCAGAGAGAGCATGCGGCGGCGATGACTCACAGTTTCAAACTGATCAATCAGCCCTCCCCCAATGCGTTGGGTGGGACTGTTGGGGTCAAACAAATCCGGGAATTCAGCTTCCAGGGCAATCAATTCATCTAGCAATCGGTCAAATGCCGCATCACTGATTGTCGGCTTATCGTCCACATAATAGTGGCGATTGTGCGCATGCAATGCCTTGCGTAGCTGATGGATTCGTTCGATGGACATTTCCATCAAAAATAAGCTCTCTTCAGGGACGTTTTGCTAGGATCATCCGAGGTTTTCCACAATCATCCTTGCACAACTGCACCTCAGACCAACCTTGTTCAATAAGTAAATTTACCACCGTTGCTGCAAGGGCATGGTGCCCCTCCATCAACAGCCAAGAACCTGAACTCAGCAAAGTCTCTGCCCATTGAATCAATCGTCGAAAAAAATAGATGTCATCTGATGCTGGTGAATGCAATGCCATGGCCGGTTCAAATTCCCGAACAGATGCGTCCAAATTGTCACGTTCCTGCATGGGTATATATGGCGGGTTGCTAACAATCATGTCCCACTGACCCTTTGGCGGGGCTTCAGAGAGGTCCCCCAGAACCCATTGAACATCCAATGACAACGATGACCCATTGCGCTCAGCCCATTGCAAAGCATCGGGAGACAGATCCAAACCTGTCACCTGTGCGTCAGAGCGTCGGGACTTCACTGCCAAGGCAATGCAGCCAGTGCCCGTGCCAACATCTAACACACGCCCCCCTTGAGGCAGCTTGTCAACGACTTGATCAACCAAAAAAACAGTTTCTGGGCGTGGAATCAATGCCTCAGGGCCCACATGCAATTGCAGGCCATCAAAGTCAACATAACCCAAGATATGGGCCAATGGCTCGTGATTGACCAAGCGGTCCACATCCTTTTGCAGGCCACTCATGGCATCAGCCGATAGATCATCCAACAACTCCCATTGGATTCTGCTCATTCCCAAACGTTCAGCAAGCAGCCAGGCCCACAAAGCATCAGCTTCAGTGGCCGCAATACCAGCATCTAGCATGGCTTGTCGACATTGCCGTCGAAAAATGGATGGATGCATGCTGCAAAGGTAGCCGTACATTGCTCCCATGAATCCCCCCGATGCCATGCGGCGTGCTTTATCCATTGGTGCAAAGGCTTGGCCTCATTGTCATCCTAACCCAGGTGTGGGTGCCGTTATTTGGCACCAAGACCGAATCATCGGCGAAGGATGGACACAGTCACCAGGTCATGCGCATGCAGAAATCATGGCATTGCAATCTGTCAAAGCTGAAGATCAACACTTGATTTCTTCAAGCCACATCGCGGTGACACTCGAACCTTGCAGTCATCATGGCAAAACCCCACCCTGTGCGGATGCGTTGATTGATTCTGGTATTTCAGAGGTCTTTGTCGGGATGACGGACCCCAATCCCTTGGTTGCAGGTCAAGGCATCCAACGCTTAAAAAACGCAGGCATTGCTAATGATGTCGGCCTCCTGGAGGATGCCTGTCAGCAGGCTCATCGACGATTCATCACCAGCATTACCAAAGAACGACCCTACATCGTTCTCAAATGGGCTGAAAGCCAGGATGGCTTCATTGATCGCAATCGATCACCAAATGAGTCAGCAGAGCGAATCACAGATGCATGGACCCAAAGCTTGGTCCACCATTGGCGAAGTCAGGAGGCAGGTCTTTTGATTGGCGCCAACACCTTGTTGAGCGACAGGCCACAATTGACTGTTCGGGCCGTTGAAGGCCGGCAACCACAGGTTATCGTTTGGTCAAATCGTCCCGGTGAGATCAAGGTGCCTGCTGGATGGATGCATTGGACCACCAACGAAATAACCAACGACCTAGAGGCTCTCAAGGAGCATTTGAAACAAAGCAACCTGCGAAGCATTTTGGTTGAAGGTGGGCGTCAGACCTTGCAAACCTTTTTAGACCACGGACTCTGGGATGAAGTCAGGCAGTGCATTGGCCCCAAGCTTTTGCATGCAGGCGTCCCTGCCCCCGTGCTGCCACCCAACGCAACATTGCACGAGACCTTATCCATTGGCACAGACCTGTGCCACTTACACCGCCCATGATGAAAACCCTAGTGATTGCCTGCACATTGCTGTGCCTGAGTCCACAACTTCTCAGTCAACCCTTGCTGTCCATGACCCAGCAATGGGAAGGCTCTCAGGGAACAATAAGTATTGCCCAATGGACATCTCAACTCAACAGTGACTTACCCCAAGGTTGGCATTGGCAGTGGACAGATAGCCAGCAAAGCCCCGGAGGCATGCACATCAGGCATCAACTTACCATTCATGACTTGCCAGTCAAAGGGGCAACTGCCTTGCTGTGGCTAAAGCCAGATGGCAAAGCCTTGATCAGCTTGCGCGCATCTATTCCTAACCATTGGCTTGCCACTCCCGCAGTCGTCGGTCGGGAGCTTACCCATTTTTTTCCCAGCGAACAGGGTCTGATAGCTTGCAAGACAGAAGACCACAGAAGTCAATCGAATGGGCTGCAGCACCAACGTCTGTGGATCGACGCGCAAGGCAACACCTTGTGGACACAAAACATGCTTAGACACATGACTGACACGGTCGGCCGTGGCTTCCGTTTCAACCCAGACCCCCTGACAACAGCAAACACGGTCTACGGTGGCTCCTTTGTGGATGCTCAAGATTTGAATCAAAGCCTTCTTGATAGCTACAGAGACAGTGTCGAATTAGAACTCACCTTCATCGGCGGGCAGTTTACCTTAGCTTCCAGTGCTGCACATATTGCAGAATTTGACAGCCCTGTAGTCGCCGTGCCAACCAGCAACAATGGGGACTTTTTTGCCAGCCGTTCTGATAGCCTATTTGAAATGGTCAATGCTTTAGCTCACATTCAGACACAACGAAGACACCTGGACAGCTTAGGCTTCACAAACATGGTCAACTACAGCATCCCTGTAGATGTTAACGCCCTTGGTGGCAGTGACAATTCAGCCTTTGACCCCAACGGAAACCCTCCCAACCTTTTGTTTGGCGAAGGTGGCGTGGACGACGCAGAGGATGCTGATGTCATTTACCATGAATACGCTCATGCCATGGTTTTCAGCGCGGCACCATGGACCTCATTTGGCATAGAAAGGGAGTGCATCGAAGAGGCCATTGGTGATTACTTTGCAGCAAGTAATTCGCGCCGCATTCACCCATTTGGCTGGGAACGTGTCTACAGTTGGGATGGACATAACCCTTTCTGGCCTGGACGCATGGCCGTCAACAACAGCGGAAAAATGTACCCCAGTCAATCGTTCAGCAATTTATACAGTCACACCGATCTCTTTGTGGATCCCTTGATGCGAGGATGGGCTGACATCGGTTTTGTTCAAATGGACCGGCTGGTAATACAGTCCCTCTATGGCTACGTCAATAACATGAGCATGCCCCAGGCTGCCAATCTGATTTTAGCAGCCGACTCAGCCCTCTACAATGGTCAACATGCAACGACTTTGCATCTTCACTTTGCCAAATGGTTAATTCTGTCGCCGCAGGCTGGGCAAGAAACTGAGGCAAACCCATCGAATCCCATCAGGGCCTTCTTGATCAAAGGACAAGACTTTGCTGTACCTGAAGCATTGTACGGCAAGCAAGGCAGCTTGTATGACAGCAAAGGACAATGCTTGCAGCTCTGGCAGCACCTGCCCCATCGCATCACTTTGCCAACGGGTCAATGGCTGAGTCTGCACGCCAATGATCAAGTCTACCGGGTTCAGGCCTTATCTGAAAAATAGGGTCGCAAGGCTTCAATCAGGTTCGCTGGTGCTGGACAAGGCTTACCTGACGAAGCATCAACAGAAACCAACACCGATGACCCGGTGGTGGTTAATTCATCCAGGGCATTGAATATTCGATAGGAGAATGACACCCTGCTACCTGTTGGCAAAGCAACAATGCTCGTCTCAATTCGCAATTCATCATCATAAGTCAGGGGTTTGAGGTAGCGAATATCCATGGATCCAACCGGCAGCATCACCCCGGCATTTTCAAGATCCAAATAGCGGATTCCCAAGCTTCTAAGAGCTTCTACCCGACCCAACTCAAAGAAGACAGCGTAGTTGCCGTAGTAGCAATACCCCATTCGGTCTGTTTCAGAATATCTGACACGAGTTTTCCATGTTGTAACATGCATTTTTTGAAAGTGTTAAGTATTGTATATCAAAGTTTTAGAACTAATCTATATAGGATTCAGAGGTGTAGACAAGTTGGTGTCATGAGTAAATATTTCTCAGCAAACAAGGGGTCAAATGTTTTTTTTCAACAGAATTTATTCACACATTCGTCCTGTTGAAAGAGACTACCCTTCGGGGAGCTTGCATGACCATCAAGCATGTTGATTGAAACGACCTAAACTTAACGCATAACATGCCAATGGAACGCACCGCGGAATATATTTGGAGAAATTGCCTTGGATACATCAAGGACAACATCAGTACCCAAGCTTACAAGACATGGTTTGTCCCCATCAAGGCTGTCAAACTACAGGGTTCGGTCATCACCTTGCAAGTCCCTAGCAAGTTCATTTACGAATGGCTGGAGGCTCATTACATTAAATTATTGAAGTCATCCATCACCAAGGAACTTGGCAAAGATGCCCGATTGGTGTACTCCATTGTCATGGATCAGGCTGTTGGTGACAAGGAAGCCAAGCACATGAATATCCCTAGCCAGAATCGGGGTGCCATTGAAAACCCTGGCGTCACCCTGCCTGTCAGAATTGGTGGTGATGAAGGTATTCGCAATCCGTTCATCATTCCGGGATTGAAAAAGGTTCACATTGAGTCTCAACTCAACCCTAACTACACCTTTGAAAACCTCATTGAAGGTGACTGCAACCGCCTAGCACGATCAGCTGGCTACGCAGTTGCTCAAAAACCGGGAGGCACGTCATTCAACCCCTTGCTGATCTATGGTGGTGTTGGTCTTGGTAAAACCCATTTATCCCATTCGATCGGTATTGAAATCAAGGATCGTTTCCCCGAAAAGACGGTGTTGTACGTTTCAGCTGAGCGTTTTACGCAACAGTTCATTGATTCCATTCGCAACAACACCAAGAATGACTTTGTGCATTTCTACCAATTGATCGATGTTTTGATCATGGATGATGTGCAGTCGTTCAGTGGCAAGGAAAAAACCCAGGATGTCTTTTTTGAGATTTTCAATCACATGCATCAACAGGGCAAGCAGGTCATCCTGACATCTGACCGCGCACCTGTAGACCTGCAGGGCATGGAGCAACGCCTGTTGTCACGCTTCAAGTGGGGCTTGTCTGCTGATTTACAGCAACCAGGTCTTGAGACTCGCATTGCCATCCTTCGTCAAAAACTGTACACCGATGGCATTGACATGTCTGATGATGTGGTGGAATACCTTGCCTACAGTATCACAAGCAATATTCGTGAGTTGGAAGGAGCTTTGATTTCCTTGTTGGCTCAGTCATCCTTGAACCGCAAGAAGATCACTGTTGACCTTGCCAAGCAAATGATTGACAAATTTGTTCGCAACACTACACGCGAGATTTCTGTTGACTTTATTCAAAAGGTTGTCTGTGACTACTTTGACATGCCCATTGAGCTATTGAAGAGCAAAACACGCAAGCGTGAGATTGTTCAAGCGCGTCAACTGACCATGTTCTTCTCCAAGCAGATGACCAAGCACAGCTTGGCGTCCATTGGCAAGCAGTGTGGCAACAAGGATCACGCAACCGTCCTTCACGCATGTCGCACAGTTAGCAACCTCAATGAAACGGACAAGCGTTTTCGCACCTACGTTGAAGATTTGAAAAAGAAGCTGACCCTTAACACATGAGGCCAAGGGCTATTCTCTTTGTCTGCTTAGGAAATATTTGTCGTTCACCTGTGGCGGAAGGCGTTTTTCGTCAGACCCTGCAAAGCCACTTACCTGAAGAATCTGCTCAGTGGCTCATCGACTCAGCCGGCACAAGTAATCACCACCAAGGTGACCATCCTGACCTGCGATCCATGGCTCATGCGGCCAGTCAAGGGTTAGACATTTCCATGCTTAAATCAAGACCGTTCACTGCTGAGGATTTTCAGCGATTTGACCACATTTTGGTCATGGATGACAGCAACCTGAGCAATGTGCTCTCACTAGCTAGTAGTGATGCTGATCGCTCCAAGGTCAGCCTCATGCTTGAGGTGTCTTTCCCTGGTGAAAATCGTCAGGTTCCTGACCCCTACTACGGCGGCGATAAAGGCTTTCAAGTCGCCTACGACTTACTGACTCAAGCATCTGCCGATTGGCTGTCCCAATGGCAAAACTAGGAACCCTTCACTGCTTCCCTACCCCCTTATCACAAGGGGTTGTGCGTGATTACATGGCACCTGGCATGATTGAAACCATGTCTGGCATTGATCAATGGATCGTTGAAACCCCTAAAACAGCAAGGGCTCACCTCAAAGCCATGTTGCCTGATGTGCATTTACCATCCATGCAAATGGCTAGCATTGACAAACACACCAGCTATCAAGCAAAACAATTGTTGGAACCATGCTTGCAAGGCCATGACATGGGTCTGATTTCAGATGCTGGATCTCCTGCCATTGCTGACCCGGGCAACTTGGTTGTCTCAGCAGCACACGCCCTTCATGTCCCTGTCAAGCCGTGGTCTGGACCCAACTCCATCATGATGCTTTTGATGGCAACTGGCTTCAATGGGCAGCATTTTCAGTTTCATGGTTACCTTCCTCATGACAAAGGGGAACGCAAGCATGCACTTCGCAACATGGAGCAGCATACCAGCAGGGGGGTGACTCAGCTGTGGATTGAAACCCCTTTTCGCAGCGTGAAGCACCTGGAGGAGCTAAGCCAAGCACTCCATCACAACAGCCTGTTGGCCGTTGGTTGTGACCTAACAGGGCAAAGAGAATGGATTCGCTCCATGCAGATCAAGGAATGGAAGGACCTCATCAAGCAAGGTGAGCACCAAAAGCTGAACAAGCGGCCATGCGTCTTCGCCATAGGTAAACCCGGTGAGTGACTACAGTCCGTCGTAGAAACCTAGAATGCAACGCCTAAACGCCCATGGATCCTCTAGATGTGGAGTGTGACCTGCACCAGTTATGACGATGGACTTACCTCCTTGGGTTTTACCTTGCGCCCATGAAAGCTTCAACCATCGTTGCATTGGCAACACCACAAGGCATTGGCGCCCTGGCAGTCATTCGCCTATCTGGCCCTGAAGCTTTTGGTATTGCTGCAAAGCATTTCAAGCAGACAGTTCGACCTAGGGAGGTTCAGCTTGGCCTATTTTCTCAGGCAAGCAAGCCCTTGGATCAGGTCCTGATGACATCATTCAAGGGTCCACATTCTTTCACAGGTGAAGATGTGATTGAATGGACATTCCATGGTTCCCATTTCATCATTGAACAAGCATTGGCCGCATTGCTAAACAGCGGTGCCACGCTAGCTCAACCTGGGGAGTTCACGCAGCGCGCATTCATGCATGGCAAGCTGGACCTCGCACAGGCAGAAGCTGTGGGCGACCTCATTGCTTCTGAAAGCTACGCCAGTCACGAACTTGCCATGAGGCAACTCAAGGGCTCCATCAGCAATAAGCTGCAAGACCTGAGGCAACAAATGATTGATTTTGCTGCGCTGATTGAATTGGAGTTGGACTTTGGCGAGGAAGATGTTGAGTTTGCCAACCGAGATAAACTCGCTGCTTTACTTCTGGAAATACAGCACGTAGTTGCAAACATGCTCAGCACATTCAAACAGGGACAAGCCATCCGGGAGGGCGTTCCCATGATCATTGCTGGTGCACCCAATGCAGGGAAAAGCACCTTGCTAAACCGCCTTGTGCACGATGATCGCGCCATTGTTTCAGACATCCCCGGCACAACAAGGGACAGCATCGAAGTGAAGTTCCGACTGGGGCAGCACATGTTTCGTCTCATTGACACAGCTGGCATCCGAACAAGTGATGATGCCATTGAACAAATGGGTGTTGAGCGAAGCTGGGCCAATATCCAACAGGCTCAGGTCATCCTTTTTCTGGCTGACCCCATAGATAGCAGCATCGATGAGGTAAACACCATGCGATCTCGCATGAAGGACCTCAACCCAGAGGCTACCCTCCTCACCCTCCTCACCAAAAGGGATCGATGGGCAAACAAGCAAGACATCAAGCATCAAGGCGACATCTGCATTGGCAAGGATGACAAGGATCTCAAGGTGCTGGAACGTCACCTACAAGACCTCATGGCAAGCCAGATGCCTGATTCAGGTCAGGTTCTCATTGCCAACACCCGACATGCAGAGGCACTCAAGTCAAGTTTAGGGGCACTTAAACGCGCTGAAGACAACTTGAATCAAGGCACTTCTGGTGAGCTTCTGGCCTTTGATCTCAGGGAAGCGCTTGGCCACATAGGCAGCATCACGGGTGAAGTGGTGGCAGATGACTTGCTTGGCAGCATTTTCAGTAGGTTCTGTATCGGAAAGTAACCACCCACAAACTGACACAAAACAACTGAAGCTAGGTCGCCTCAGCACATACACGGACTTTTCCCTTACTGATTTATATTAATGGCTTATTTCATCAACCTATGCATGGTTGACTTGGAAACACCGAAATATTTGGCGATCTCTGTCTGCGAACAAAACTTTTCAATACCCGGGAATCTATTGCGCGTGGCACTCCAATAGTCTGCTTTATTCATGTGCTTCATTTTCAGCAACCTAAGCTTCCGTAATTGCAGAAAATGGGCGCTGATGGAACTAAGCAATGCCCTAAAATGTTCTTGATCTCTCATGAATTGGCGATACGCCGAATACCTCGCACGGTAAACCACAGCTTCTGTGTAAAGGGTCGAATCACTGACTAGATTACCACCTATTAATAAACTTTTCTCGTCACAAATAAACATTCCAGGTTCTGTCATTCCATTCAAAATCTTTGTTCCGTCTTCTAGCAGTATTCTATCAAACCCATAGCCTTTTTGAACGTACCATAAGTAACCCTCGTCGCTACCCACACTCCACAATTTATTTCCCGCTTCAACATAGATAGGGCCCTCAAAAATTTCAGAAAACTCGCTAAACATCGGCAAGTTTTCTGGGCTTCCAGTCAAGGCTACCAAGCCATTTGAAATGATTGTTTTTTTATCCATTCTTACTTACCTAGGGAATCCTTGATGAAAACTTGCAATGAAGATGTTGAAACGCCAAAGTAATTGGCCAATTCTTTTCTTGACAGCATACCTATGAGTTTTGGGTTATCTCTTAGCCATTGTTCGCAATACCTCTTTCTATCAATCCCGAACTTATTGATATACCCTTGATATTGATAGGTGCTCAACAGTGACGACTGAATCTCTAACTCAATTGACACCTCAGGCAAATTTCTCTTGAATGCAGGGTTGAGATAGTTGATCCAAAATAGTTCTACCTCATCGTAAATTATGCGTTCCGACTCCTGAATATTCAATGTCTTATGTACTTCCGTATTGAAGAGGAAATCACCAGGTTGATAAAAATGTGTCAAACACTTTACCTCCTCAAATACATGCTTAACACCAACAACACCAGACACCAACATGCATACTACGCCTCTTTTTAACAAAGCATCTGGCATCTTATCCTTACACTTCACTGATGTAGAACTAATAAATGGCTTTAAAGACTGATGATCAAATCGACTTTTATCTTCAGGATGCAGTAAATTGATGATTCCCTTACAGAAGTCATCACTTTCAATAAGTGCTCGTCTCAAGTTAAATGTGTTTAGTCAACTAAATATAAGCTTAAAACAAGAACTAACACTGTCTCTGGCTACAGAATACACTTCTCAGCAAAAGGGTCAGAAATAATTCACCGACTCACATTAACCAATTTGAAACAACTAACTATGAAATATTGATTCTTTTAGCATACAAATAATCTATCTCATAACATGAAAAAACTCATACTCCTATTTAGTCTCACATTTGGCTTAAGCATGAATGCTCAAGTTTGCACACCTGATTCATTATCGCCTTCCATGGCTTCTATTGGGTTCCCTTCTCTAGAATGGTCTGGCCTATGGGTCAATGGCACCCAACCATCATTCGCTTGTGACAGCACCCAGCCTATGATGACCTTAACGGCAACCGTCGGTCTACCATTTGAAGTCATTTTAACGGGGATGCTTGGGGATACATTCCCGTCAGGCACACTGTTGCTTCCAACGATTCAATCAGCATTCTTATACACTACTACGTTGCCGTCATGGTTAACATGGGAGGCTACTGATTCCGTATTCTACCCAGGAGATTCTGGTAAAACTTGCATAAAACTGTCAGGAACACCTACTCTAGCGGACACCACATTCTACTTGCCAAGCCTAGGCATAGAGAGCGGCTTCTTTACCAGTTGGTATCAAGTAACTGCATCATATTTCGGGTTTCCTGCCATCGACACATTTGGATTTTGTCACAACATAACCGTTTTGAAAAACACCGCTGACCTTGAAGACTTACCAGAGCTTTCTATCACACTATCACCTAACCCTTCTAAAGACTTCATCAATGTCAATCTCAATCAGGGCGTGATCACTGAAGATTTATTGAGTCAAATTCAAGTTTTCAATATCTCGGGCGTAGCCCTTGATGTTCCAATCGAAGCAACGACATCAAATGATTTCAATATGAACATCACTAAGCTGCCTTCTGGAACATATTGGCTGACTCTAGATACCAATCGCGGTAAAACAAGAGAAAAATTCATAGTGATTAAATAACAACCGCTATAGGCTTTCCATCAATCCATACCCCAATCAGCGAGAGCTGATTGGGGTTGTTTATTTAACTGAACGAAGAACCATCATAATCCATTAAACATGTTTCAATTCAAAAGATTTCTATGTGCCCTATCACTAATTATAGCGCTACCTAGCCTGAACGCACAATGGGCATTTGAAGGCCCTGTACCTCCCATTACACAAGGGTATGGTGCATTTGGTACCGCAGCTGTGACAAGTGAGTTTTTTTCCATCGCACCAGACTCAAGTCTTGAGTGTACGGATACCATCAGGGGAATTATCACTTACCCAACGGGTATAAGTTCCAAAAAGCCAGTGGTCTTTAGATTTCCTGGATCTTCTAACCAAAATTTGGCTGATAGCACTTATTATAAAAAAAGTCAATTCTACCGAGAATTCGTTGCAAGCCATGGGTATGTTAGTGTGACGATGCAATGGAATTCATCAACGAGTCACTATGGCTGCGCTTATCAAATGGTCAATGACATTGCGGCGTTACATGCAAATAAAATAGACACTTCAAGGGTAGGTATACACGGAATGAGCCAGGGGGCTGCCATCACAAACTGGCTAAGCTTGAAAATGTACATCAATCATAATTGGGGAGCAAATGGGAGATTTTCATGGCCAGATGCCGGTGCTAGCTTTATCGGCTTTACGGAAGATTGGCCCAATGATATACAAACTCAAACTGACAGTGGACTTGCTGCCATGCCAGATGACGTGCTCTACCTCATGACTTTGTCTGACTGGGATAACATTGTAGACCCCCGAACTTGTATCGACATGTTCAATTTCATGGGAGTGCCTGACAGCAATAAGGAGTTTATGATTTTGCGGGGTGACACAATTAACAACTATATATACTGGGCAACGCATTTCACAACAAGCACATATGAAGAGGATTCAAGCCAGTTCGTGGTCTATATAAGTAAGTATGACGCTCTTGACTATTGGTACGGAAGCCGGTTACTTCACAGCTTGATGGAGGCTGCTTGGACCGGAGACCCCGCTGCTAGGCAAATATGTATGGGCAATGGTGACTCGACTCAAACGACAATCGCTAATGGGGCAATACGCGGACCTATTGTCACAGATTCACCTTGGATGAACATGTTCGCATCGTGGAATTCAAATCAGGGTTACATGTACAGTTGCCAAGTGTCCTGGAACATGCGCCAGTATGTTACTGCTGATGCCTGCTTCACCTTGAGCTTGCCGGAATCAGAGAAAACACCTGGTTTGAAAGTATTCCCAAATCCTGCTAAAGTCAGATCAAGCATTAACATAGAGTCCGATAAGGGCATTGAGCACATCCAAGTCATCAGTGCTGCAGGAAGAACACTCTTTGAAAGCACCCAAGGGCCTATAGAAATTCATCAATCTGGGGTTTATTTTCTATTAATCTCTTTGAGAGATGGTACGCGGCAATCTGC
Source organism: Flavobacteriales bacterium UBA3442 (assembly GCA_002378565.1). GTDB lineage: Bacteria > Bacteroidota > Bacteroidia > Flavobacteriales > Schleiferiaceae > TMED14. The sequence continues at coordinate 23,904 of DFSH01000048.1, forward strand.
TAAGGTTTTAATTACTGATTGGTGAGATGACACGAAGCTAATCATGCTTGTATCCCTTTCAATGGCACTACCTTTGCGGCCAGCACTAGCCAGATAAATCCTTGGACCATCGCGTCCTTTTCTCATTACTTATTCTTCCGCTATCATTACCTTCAAAGAGTTAGGGATTCATCCTGACATTCTCAAAGCGCTTGACACTCAGGGCTACGAGCGACCAACACCCATTCAAGAGCAAAGCATCCCCATCTTGCTTGAAGGCAAAGACCTGCTTGGTTGTGCCCAAACTGGAACAGGAAAAACGGCAGCATTCACCATCCCCATCATCCAGCAGTTGATGGAAAACGGCTACGGCAAGGGAACGTCTGTGCAAGCATTGGTTGTAACGCCCACAAGAGAGTTAGCCATACAAATTGCAGACAACGTCAAGCACTACAGCGCCAACACGGGCATAAGCAGTGCTGTGATCTATGGTGGTGTTGGACAAAACCCTCAGGTAAAGCAACTCAAACGCGGTGTAGACATCCTCGTCGCAACCCCTGGACGATTGCTTGACTTGCATAATCAAGGCTATGTTAACCTCAAACATCTTCGCCATTTCGTGCTTGATGAGGCAGACCAGATGCTTGACATGGGATTCATTCATGACATCAGAAAACTGCTCCGCCTCATACCCGAGCGACGTCAAAGTCTCTTCTTCTCAGCTACCATGCCACGGTCTATTGTTGACCTAAGCAAGCAGATTCTAGGCCATTACGAACAAGTCACCATCTCACCAGACAAGCCAACAGCTGACAAGGTGAGCCAGTCAGTGTACTATGTGGCAAAAGCAGAAAAAAGTCAACTTCTGCTCCATATTTTACAAGACAGTGATTCACAGGCATTGGTCTTTGGACGCACAAAACACGGTTGTGACAAGGTCGTACGCTACCTAAGCAATCATTCCATCCAAGCCGCTGCCATCCACGGCAACAAAAGCCAAAATGCGAGGCAGCGTGCATTGACTTCTTTCAAAGAAGGCCGCATGCGGGTTCTCGTTGCAACAGACATTGCAGCCCGTGGCATTGACATATCTGGCCTAGAGCTGGTCATCAATCACGACCTACCCAATGTCAGTGAAACCTATGTACACCGGATTGGCCGCACGGGCCGTGCTGAGGCCTCAGGGCATTCCATATCCTTCTGCATGGCAGAAGAGCGCAGCTACCTCAAAGACATAGAAAAACTCATTAAACAACGCATACCTCTTGTAACAGACCATCCCTTTGTCGATGCTGCAGAAGAAGAATGGTCCGTGCCGGCCAATCGCATCCCACCAAAACAAGGTGGCAGAGGTGGTGGTGGCGGAGGCGGTCGACATCGCTCAAGCAGCAATGGAAGATCACATGGTTCAGGAAACAAACAGCGTAGCGGATCGGGCGGTCAACGCAGACGTCGATAGTCGCCAAGGAGCACTACCTTCAATGGCATGAATCCATTGAACGCAATTACTTTTAAAGCCCTCAAGCTTGCTTCACTTAGCCTTGCGCTAATCAACATTGCTTGTGGTGAAATCCCGAACACCACCTCCGATATTGAATTGGTGATCTTGGGTGTTTCTCAAGATGCTGGCAGGCCACATATCGCTTGCATCAAGTCCTGCTGCATCAACCCGGACGGCAGACCTAAGCCCCATGAACCCGTGATTGCCTTAGGTGTCACAGATGGGTCAACAGCTGTATTAATCGAAGCCACGCCCGACTTACCTGCTCAATGGAACCAACTCAAGCAAGAGACAGGCAAAAACCCCGAAGCCCTATTCATTACGCATGCGCACATCGGGCATTACACCGGGTTGATGTACCTAGGCCGTGAAGCCTTGGGTGGTCAAAACGTTGCCGTCCATGTCGGGCCCAGGATGAGGGATTTCCTCACTGAAAATGGCCCCTGGTCGCAATTGGTTGAATTAGGTCAAATTCAACTGCATGATGATGTCCTGGCAGGTGTTCAATGCCTGAACAAGCAAGTGACCATCACAGGAATTCAAGTACCACACAGGGATGAGTACTCTGAAACCATGGGTTTCCTCATTCAAGGACCCCGTCGGGTCGCCCTCTTCATTCCAGATATCAATAAATGGGATCAATGGGCCATCGACCTTGACAGCCTCATTGATCATGTTGACATTGCCTTGCTTGATGGCACCTTCTACTCTACTGGAGAAACACCGAACAGGGACCCGTCTGAGATACCTCACCCCTTTGTCAAAGAAAGCATGGCCATGTGGTCAGACTGGCCTGCTGAAAAACGAAGCAAGGTCACATTCGTACACTTCAATCACAGCAACCCCCTTCATGATCCCAAAAGCGAGGCAAGCCAACAGGTTCAGCAAGCAGGTTTCCATGTTGGTCAAACAGGCATGCGACTGCCCTTGTGAAGCGTAGCAAGGAAGCCCATAGCAATCAATCAAAAAGGTCCGTGAATCATCAATAAAAGCTAAGTTGACAACTTGTGCAGATAGCGACTAGCAAATCAAAGCCATTCACCGGCTGCTTCGTTTCTTTGTAAATACACCTTATTGCCCTATGTCAACCATCATCTACACCAAGACCGACGAAGCACCTGCACTGGCTACCCAGTCCTTCTTGCCTATTGTACAAGCCTTCACTAAGCAAGCAGGCGTCCATATTGAAACACGTGACATCTCATTGGCTGCTCGAATACTTTCGCAATTCAATGACCTGCTCCCTGCAGAACATCAGGTTGCTGATGCGTTGACAGAGCTGGGGCAATTGGGCAGCACACCCGATGCCAACATCATTAAATTGCCCAACATCTCTGCCTCTGTGCCTCAACTGAAAGCTGCCATTGCAGAATTGCAATCCAAAGGCTATGGCATCCCCAACTACCCAGATGAACCACAGAATGACCAGCAAAAAGGCATTCGTTCTCGCTATGATAAGGTCAAGGGATCAGCAGTGAATCCTGTGCTTCGCGAAGGCAATAGCGACCGTCGAGCCCCAAAGGCAGTGAAAGATTACGTCAAAAAACACCCACATAACATGGGTGCTTGGTCTAAAGACTCATTGACCCATGTGTCAAGCATGCAGACCGGAGACTTCTACGGTAGCGAACAAAGCCTTTGCCTGGATAAGGCAACTTCTGTTGACATCGTCTACACGAACCCATTGGGTGTTCAAACAATCCTTCGTTCAGGCATAGATTTGCTTGATGGCGAAATCATTGATAGCTCAGTTTTGAGTATCGCCGCATTGAAAGCCTTTATCCACAATGAAATTGCAGCTGCAAAAGCCGAAGGCGTATTGTTCTCCTTGCACCTGAAAGCCACCATGATGAAGGTGTCAGACCCCATCATCTTTGGTGCCGTTGTAGAGGTGTTCTTTGCCGATGTCTTTGACCAATTTGCTTCTGATTTTGACAGCATGGGGGTAGATGTACGCAATGGCCTTGGTGACATTTATACAAAGCTTGCTACCCTGCCAACAGCTAAGCAACAAGCCATCACCGATGCCATTGATGCTGTCATGGCTTCGGGCCCTGACCTTGCCATGGTTAACTCTGAGAAAGGGATCACCAATTTGCATGTGCCGTCTGATGTTATCATTGATGCATCCATGCCAGCAATGATTCGAACATCTGGCCAAATGTGGAACCGAAACGGCAAGCAACAGGATTGCAAGGCCGTGATTCCTGACCGCTCTTATGCCGGCATCTACCAAGCCACCATTGACTTCTGTAAAGCCAATGGGGCATTGAACCCTCAGACCATGGGGTCGGTGTCCAACGTTGGGCTGATGGCGCAAAAAGCCGAGGAATACGGATCCCACGACAAAACCTTCCAAATGACTGAACCTGGCATCATTCAAGTTGTGCGTGACGGCATCATTGTGATGCAGCATTTGGTGAGCAAGGGAGATATTTTCCGTATGTGTCAGGTGAAAGACGAACCCATCCAGGATTGGGTTAAGTTGGCTGTCAATCGTGCAAAAATCACCAATAGCCCCGCCGTATTCTGGCTGGATCCTAACCGTGCACACGACAGACAGGTGCAGCTAAAAGTTGAGCATTACCTGAAGGACCATGACTGCTCTTCCTTGGCTATTCACATTCTGTCACCGGTGGATGCTTGCCAGTTTTCGCTTGAACGTATTGTCAAAGGTCTGGACACTATTTCTGTGTCAGGCAACGTGTTGAGAGACTACTTAACTGACCTTTTTCCCATCCTTGAGGTTGGCACCTCGGCCAAGATGCTTTCCATTGTTCCTTTGATGAAAGGCGGTGGTCTTTTTGAGACTGGTGCTGGCGGATCAGCCCCTAAACACGTGCAACAGCTGATTGAAAAGAACTACTTGAGATGGGACTCTTTGGGTGAGTTTCTGGCACTGGCGGTCTCCCTTGAGCACCTCGCGGAAGCCAACGGCAACACAAAGGCAGGTCTCATGGGCCAATGCCTGAATCTGGCCACAAGCAAGCTTTTAGCGTTTGACAAGAGCCCTACACGGCGATTGGGCGGCATCGACAACCGCGGTTCGCATTTCTACCTAGCCCTCTACTGGGCAGAAGCTTTGATGACGCAAACAAGTGATAGCATAATGGCGAGCACCTTTACCTCTGTGCATCGGGACTTGCTTCGCGACGAGAAGCACATCATTGATGAGCTGATAGCCGTTCAAGGCTCTCCCGCGGACTTAGGTGGGTATTTTATGCCTGACAGAGATAAGGTCACTGCCATCATGCGCCCCTCACCTACCCTCAACTCCACCATTGATGCGCTTTAAGCTGCCCCTTGCCTTGGTTGGGCTATGGCTAATTGCTGTAAGCCTCAACCACCCCATGCATGTGTCGACCACGCTCATGACTGAAGGGGCAGACCATGAATGGACCCTGCGAAAGACCCTCTTCACAGAAGACCTAGAAACAGCGATCAATCAAGGCAGGGAAGAAAAAATTCACCTTGGCATTGATAGCGCACAAGAAGCGCAGCTGATTGATCATTTCCTCCAGGATGGCCTATTGAGCTTAAGCTTTACCAAACGTCGACGCATTGAGCCCATTGAGCTGACTTTGACAGCCTACCATTTTGCTGCAGATGAGATTACATTGAGCTACATTTTTGTTGCCAAAAGATGGGATCTGTACGATGCAAGCCTAATGAAACTCAACGATTTTCAAGAGAATATTTACACTGTCATGGGCCTTGATCGTCGCTTCGACATTGCCTTGTTCAATAAAATGCCAAATTTCAGTTGGCCACGCGTGGATTTGCGTGATTGAACTGCCTATTTTTAGCCTTCAACATTTAACGAACCACCATGAAGCATTTCATTCAACTATTTGCCTTGCTGTTCACCCTGTCTGCAGCTGCACAAAGCAGTTCTTTTGACCGAGTCAATACCAGTAAATTCAAACAGTTAGGAACGGAACTCCCTACCGCCAACAGCTACCGGACCGCAAGTGGGGCACCCGGACACGCCTACTACCAGCAGCAGGCAGACTATGTCATTGAAGTAACGCTTGACGAAGAAAAGCACCACATCGATGGCCATGAGGTCATCACCTACCACAACAACAGTCCGGATGTCTTAACCTACCTATGGGTCCAATTGGACCAAAATGTTCGTTCACCGAACTCCATGACACAAGCAATCAAGCAAGGCGGCATCCCTGAAAACATCAGCCCAACACAGGTTGAAAGTCAGTATGGCGAGGCTTTTCCTGGCGGATTCAACATCCACAAGGTTTCCCTAAATGGCCAAGATTTGAAGCACACCATCATCAACACAATGATGCGCTTGGATTTACCTAAACCTTTACAGCCAGGAAAATCTATCAGTTTTTCTATTGACTGGGACTACAACATCAATGACCGCATGAGCATCGGCGGACGAAGTGGCTACGAGCACTTTTCTGACGAGAACAATACCCTGTACACCATTGCGCAATTCTACCCTCGGATGGCTGTTTATTCAGACTACCAAGGGTGGCAACACAAGCAATTCTTGGGTCAAGGTGAGTTCACATTGCCATTTGGCGACTTCACCGTGTCTATCACTGTCCCATCAGATCACGTCGTGGCATCAACTGGGAGCTTGCAGAATCCTTCTTCAGTATTGAGCTCTTCGCAACGCAAACGCTACGCAGAAGCCCGACGCTCCTTTGACCAGCCCGTCATCGTTGCTTCACAAGAGGAAGCTGAATCCAGAGAACAAGGGCGTTCCACATCAACTGCCACATGGACATTCAAGGCAGAAAATGTTCGGGACTTCGCCTTTGCTAGCTCTCGAAAATTCATTTGGGATGCACAAGCTGTCAACATTGGTGGCAAAGTGGTGATGGCGGAAAGCTTTTACCCTAAAGAAGGCAATCCGCTTTGGGAGCAATACAGCACACGCATTGTGGCTCACTCGCTCAAGGTATACTCTAAGTATACCACCAACTACACCTACCCTCGGGCGATTTCTGTTCATGCCAAAAGCATTGGCATGGAATACCCCATGATTTGTTTCAATGGTGGACGGCCAGATGCCGACGGGACCTATTCAGAAGCCACCAAGCATGGCATGCTGAGTGTCATCATCCATGAAGTTGGACACAACTTCTTCCCGATGATCATTAACTCCGATGAGCGTCAGTGGACATGGATGGACGAAGGTCTCAACTCCTTTGTGCAATACCTAGCTGAAATGGAATGGGATGTAGATTACCCATCCCGAAGAGGGCCAGCGTACAAAATTGCACGCTACATGCAATCCCCAGCCTTAAGCATGGTTCCCATCATGACCAATTCGGAGAGCATCAAGCAGTTTGGCGACAATGCCTACGGAAAACCTGCAACTGGATTGAATATCCTTCGTGAAACGGTATTAGGTAGAGAATTGTTTGACTTTGCATTCAAAACATACTGCGAACGATGGGCTTTCAAGCACCCTGAGCCCGCAGATTTATTTCGCAGCATGGAAGATGCATCTGGCGTGGATTTGGATTGGTTTTGGAGAGGCTGGTTCTACACCACGGACTACACTGACCAAGCGTTGACACAGGTTCGTATCGCTGCCTTGCCAACCACAGACCCTCAGGAACTTGAGTCACAACGCCGTGCAGAGCGTGAAAAACCCTATGCACGCATTGGTCGACAACGTGATGTCATTGCGCTTGCGCCGACTGTCGTGGATTCTCGGCCAGAAACCCGTGATTTTTACAACAACAGCTACAACCGGGATGCTCCGAACGAAAAAGAGATCGAACATCTGGCATCAGTGGCCTCTAAGGGTGGCTACCCAAAAGGCTACCTTCATGAAGTCACTGTAGAGAACCGAGGCGGTCTGCTGATGCCAGTGATTGTTTCTTACGAATTTGAAGATGGCAGCGAGCACGTTGAGCGCTGGCCGGTAGAAATTTGGATCAAAGATGAAAAGCAAGTCACCAAAACCATTCTACTGCCGCATCGGGCCATCAGTGTCAGCCTGGACCCCTTCCTTGAAACGGCTGACACAGACACCTACAACAATGATTGGCCTGCCAAAACTGGCATACATCTTGAAGGTGTTCCTAGACAAAGAGGCTATGAAATCTACCGTTACAACCCCATGCGCGAAGCGCAACAACTCCCACAATAGTGTCCACAATAATCCCACTACAATCCCCTCAATAATGAAAGCTTTACTTCCACTACTTTGCCTCTCAATTTTCAGCTTAGCATCCTGTCAGTCTGATGAATCAGACAATGAAGCAACCCCTTCAACCTACCTCAAGGACAGTTACAGCGATGATGACATCGGCCAATACATGATGTTGAAAGACGCATTGGTCTCCAACAACCTGGATGTGGCTAAAGAGGCAGCATCCATGATGCAAATCCACCTTGACCCCGAGATGGCGGAAGATATCAACCATTCATTAAACGTCCTGATCTCTTCACCAGACATGTATGTCGCGAGAAAATCTTTCTTTTTGATGTCAGAAATGTACTTTGAATACCTCCACCACGAGTCCCCTCTCGATCATGAGATTTACCTGCAATATTGCCCCATGGCTTTTGATAATGCTGGCGCAATCTGGCTCAGTGAAGACAAAGCTATTCTTAACCCCTACTTTGGCGATGAGATGCTAACCTGTGGCATGACAACGGAGGTTCTTCACAGTTCAGGAGTTTCTAACGAGTGAGTTCACGATGTTATCAAGAGTTATTACCAACACCCGCCAATTTCTGGCGGGTGTTCTACTTTTAGCCCATGGGTAAAATCATTGCAGTTGCCAACCAAAAAGGCGGCGTTGGAAAAACCACTACCGCTTTGAACGTTGCGTCATCGCTGGGCTTTCTAGAAAGAAAAGTCCTGTTGATTGACGCAGACCCTCAGGCCAATGCCACTTCGGGTTTAGGCATTGATCTTGAAGCGGTCACCAAAAGCACCTACCAGGTCATTGAGCATCGATGCAGCGCCAAGGAGGCAATTGTTAACACCCCCTTCCCTAATCTGGATATCATGCCGTCACATCTGGATTTGGTTGCAGCTGAACTAGAGATTGTTGACAATCAGGACCGCGAATACATGCTTAAGACGGCATTGAAAGAGGTGGTGGATGATTACGACTTCCTCATCATTGATTGCGCCCCTTCTCTAGGGCTAGTCACACTCAATGCTTTGACTGCAGCAGATTCCATACTGATCCCCATTCAATGTGAATATTTCGCCCTGGAGGGCCTAGGGAAGCTGCTCAATACCATTCGAACGGTTCAAGACTACCAGAACAACCAGCTCACCATTGAAGGTCTGTTATTGACCATGCACGATGGCCGCTTAAGACTTAGCAATCAAGTTGTTGATGAAGTGAGGCAGCATTTCCAAGACCTGGTTTTCAAGACCATGATTGCACGGAATGTGCGCCTCAGTGAAGCGCCATCCTTTGGCCAGCCGATCATGGTTCATGATGCGGGATCAACGGGTGCAGATAACTATTTAAACCTTGCACAAGAAATTCTGGCACGAAATCCGCAATTGCCCCATTAGTCTTAAGTTTGCGCCCATGATTCGTCCCCTCTTTTTCAGTCTGCTTTGCGCCATCAGTTTTGGTGCCGTTGCACAATCCGTCATCGTCGATGGCGTAGCTGCCGTTGTTGGTAGTGAGATCATTTTGCTTTCAGATATTAGCATGCAGCGCCAAGCCCTTGAACAAGAAGGTCAGATGGTGAGCGACTGCCAGTTGATGAAAGGTCAATTGTTAGAAAAACTATTGATTCACCATGCTGACTTGGACTCTGTCACTGTGAGCATTGAAGAAATTGATGACGCCATTGATCGTCGCCTGCAACAACTCATTGCGCAAATCGGTTCTGAGCAACGCCTTGAGGAATACTACAAAAAGTCTACCCTAGAGATTAAAGAGGAGCTGCGTCCGATGATGACCAATCAAATGACTGCACAGCGCATGCAAATGACCCTGACTGCAGACATCGATGTGACACCAATGGAGGTTGAGGAAGTTATTCAAGCCATGCATTCAGATTCTTTGCCCTTGATTGGCACTGAAGTTGAGCTGGCACAAATCACCCTGGAGCCTATTGTTAGCAAGGCGTCAAGCGAAGAAGCCATTGATAAACTGGACGGCTTGCGAACACGCATACTGGAAGGCTCAAGCTTTTCTACCATGGCTATCCTTTACTCTGAAGATCCCGGTTCCAATAAAAATGGCGGCACCTACAAGGGCATCAAACGCGGGCAATTTGTGAAAGAATTTGAAGCCATCGCCTTCAACCTTCGGCCCGGTGAAATTTCTCAGCCATTCAAAACAGAGTACGGCTACCACATCGTTCAATTGCAAGCCAAACGTGGTGAAGAGTTGGATCTGAGGCATATTTTGGTCAAAGCAAAAGTGGAGCAAAGTGATCTTGACTTTGCCAACGCTAGACTTGATAGCGTTCGCGATTTGATCTTGATGGACTCCATCAGCTTTGAGGATGCGGCCATGCGTATTTCATCAGACGAGAACAGCAAACTCAATGGCGGTGTTCTCATGAACCCATCAACAGGTGATCTCCGCTGGAAAGCGGATGACTTGGACCAAGGTTTGTTTTATGCCAGCGACCAATTGGCTGAAGGTGAAATTGGAAAAGTTACTTTGATTCGTCAACCCGATGGACAAGAGCTCTTTCGCATGGTGTTGCTGAAAAAACGAACGGCACCCCACAGGGCCAACTTGAATCAAGATTTTTCCATGCTTAAAACCTATGTGGAGAATCAGAAGCGCCAATCTGTGATGGATGCATGGGTAGAAATCCACCGGCAAGAAACCCACATTCAACTGAATGAAAACTTCAAGGATTGCGGCCTTTAAAGCAAGCTATTGAATCGTAAATTTAGCCAGTATGAGATTCTGGCTTTTTTTATGTCTTCCCTTTTTTATGCAGGCACAGGTTGTCACTGGAGACATTGACCCCTTCATTGGTACCGGCGGCCATGGGCACAACCATCCAAGTGCCAGTATGCCCTTTGGCATGGTACAACTTGGACCTGACAGCCGACTAGAAGGATGGGATGGCTGCAGCGGCTACCACTACAGCGACAGCACCCTTTACGGATTCAGCCACACCCACCTGAGTGGCACTGGCGTCGCTGACTACAATGACATCCAATTCCGTCCACACCTGATGGGTGAAGACCTCAACCAGCCTAGCCCCTTCATTAAGTCCTCAGAAAGTTCAGCTGCAGGGTTTTACGCAGTCACCTTGAGCAATGGCATTCAGGTTAGCTTGACGGCAAGTGAAAGAATGGGGTTGCAAAAAATTCAATTCCCCAAAGGACAGCGTGCCTTGGTACAATTAGATTTAAGCTACCGAGACCGGACACTTTCACAAGGATTTGAGGCTAACGCAAGTGACCTCAAAGGATCCACCACTTTTCAAGGTCATCGCATCAGCGAGGGGTGGGCCCTTGAGCAACATGTGTACTTTGCTGGGAAAACCTCGCACCCATTCAATCACCGAATCACTGGGGATGGTTTGTATGTGCTGGATTTCGGGTTCATCGGTGAGGATGCATTGATGATTGAAGTAGCCTTGAGCTCTGTTTCAGAAAGTGGCGCACAACGCAATTGGCAAGCAGAAAGCCAGGCCTTTGATTTTCAAGGCACCTTGTCTGCATGCCAAGATGCCTGGCAACTGGAACTGGATCGATTGCAAGTCTATGGTGGAGACAAGGAAAGCAAGCGGATTTATGCCACTGCTTTGTACCATGCCTTTTTGGTGCCTAACCTGTGGAGTGACCGTGATGGGTCCTACCGTGGCATGGACGGCGTGATTCATCAAGACCGTTTGCACCCGCATTACACGGTGTTCTCACTTTGGGACACCTACCGAACAGCACACCCTCTGTATGCATTGGTTCAACCCAAGCGAACAGAAGACTTTTTGGTGACCATGCTGGATCAATTCAAGCAATCGGGTCGCTTACCTGTCTGGGAACTTGCTGGCAATGAGACCGATTGCATGATTGGTTACCATTCGGTTTCTGTGATTGCCGATGCCTTAGCAAAGGGCTATGCCGTCGACACCGCAGCAACCATTCAAGCCATGATGGTTACCGCCGATGGCGACTCCAGAGGTTTGGATGATTACCACAACAATGGGTACCTCAGCATGCAAGATGAATCTGAATCTGTATCAAAATCCTTGGAATACGCTTACGATGATGCCTGTATCGCTATGGCCTTGGAACGATTCCAGGAAGATTCGCTGGCAGTCATTTACCATCGTCGATCGCAAGCATGGATCAGTTTACTGGATCCCGAAACTGGCTTGATGCGACCAAGAGACAATGGGCAATTCATGCAGCGCTACGACCCAAGGGAGGTGAATAACCACTTTACAGAAGCCAACAGCTGGCAATACAGCTTTGCTCCTGTGCATGCTTTGAGTAGGTGGCAAGCCTTATTGGTCAAGGATGGGCACAGCTTGGATAAGCAACTTGATGCACTTTTTTCAGCGCCCAGTAGCACCCTAGGTAGAACACAGGTAGACATCACTGGCCTTATCGGACAATACGCTCATGGCAATGAACCAAGCCACCACATCGCCTACCTGTACAACTGCACGGACAGCCCATGGAAAGGTCAGGAAAAAGTGGCTGAGATTCTTGAGACCATGTACAGCGATCAGCCATTTGGCTACCAAGGCAATGAGGATTGTGGTCAAATGAGTGCCTGGTACGTCATGGCGTCCATAGGCCTGTATCCGCTCGTTCCAGGTGAAGCACAGTACGCCACAGGCGCACCCCTATGGGATAGCGTACGCATCGCCCATGCCTTGGGTGAAACCACCTTGGCTTCTCAAGGAGACGGCATCTACTACCATGGCTATGAAAACGCGAACGATCCAGGCCTAACGTGGTCAGGGTCCATGTCTCATCAATACTTGACGGAAACCAAACGCATCAACATTCAACGTGCAGACTTCCCTCAAAGTGGCAGACCCTGGCATGCTTACCTCAACCATAGCCATCGCTACAACAAAAGCCACAACAACCTCATCCCTGCCCCCATCATTCAGGTTCAACGACAATTCAAGGATTCAAGCCTGGTTCACATTGTTTACCAAGACGGAAAAGAGGAAACCTTTGCTGTCCATTCCAGCGGACACCTTTCTGCTGGCACCAGCCATGTCAGCCATGCAGACTACAGCATTAAACCCAACAACTGGTCTGCAGAAATCTTGTCTGGCACGCTAAGCGATCAATACAACCTAGGACCTGGCAGCTTGATTGATGGCATCCATGGCGAGATTGACTGGCGTAAAGGTCATTGGAACGGTCTACAGGGCGAAGATCTCATCATTGAATTATTACCCGGCAAGGGTGATAAATTTTCAGCTATAACTGTTGACTTATCTCTATTGAAGGAGATAAAAAGCTGGATTGCATTGCCATCTCAGGTTACTGCTGTTGCCCATTTCAGGCTTGGACAACAAGCCCTCACCTCTATTGTGTTTAATGACGTGCTGACTGAGGGTGAGCCACGCATTGAAACGGCGAGCTGGTCTATTGAAAGTAGGTGGTGGAACCCCCTTCAATCCATCACGATCACACTCAAAAACCCTGGTCTTCTTGAGCAATGGCATCCTGGCGCAGGGAGTGATTCCTACATATTTATTGATGAAATAACCTTAACTCACAGCCCATGAGAAATCGCCTTTTTGCTTTGCTATTGCTGACTTCCTTATGGGTATTTGCTCAGCCGACCTCCTTCCCTCCCCGGGATGATGTTTACTATGACGCTTCAGTCCCACGCATTGACATCAGTATCCGGCAGTCCTCATTGGATAGCTTGATGCTCTATGTAACCAGTGATGTAGAGTTTGATGTGGACTTTGTATTCACCGGCAATGGCATCGTTGATAGCATGAGTCGCGTGGGCTTTCGTCTTCGCGGAAACACCTCTCGTTATGCACAGAAAAAAAGCTACAAAGTGGCTTTTAACAGCTTCACTGGTGGTCAGCGGTGGCAGGGGGTAAAAAAACTCAACCTCAATGGTGAGCACAATGACCCAAGCATGAGTCGAGCAAGGCTGTCATGGGGCATACTGGAAAACATCGGCCTGCCAGCAGCTCGTGTCAACCATGTGAGATTGTACATCAATGGCGTGTACAAAGGGCTCTACGCAAACACCGAACACATCAACGACGACTATGTTGAGAAACGCTTTGATGGCAAGGCAGGAAACCTTTACAAATGCCTATGGCCAGCCACATTATCCTACAGAGGGAGCACTGGCAATGACTACAAACACATGGACAATGGTCGGCGCGTGTATGAGCTGAAGACCAATGAAGATGACGATGATTACAGCGGCCTGGCACATTTCATTGATGTACTCAACAATACAACACTTGCCAACCTGCCTTGTGAACTCGAATCGGTATTCAACGTCAACAGTTACTTGATGCACCTGGCCTTTGAAATGACCATCGGTCATTGGGATAACCATGCATTCAACCAAAACAACTTCTACCTCTACGAAGACCCTGAATCTGGCTTGATGCAGTACCTGAGCTTTGACCTGGATAACACCTTAGGGGTTGATTGGTCAGCGATTGATTGGAGCACACGCAATATCCATAGCTGGGGCAACAGCAATTATCCGCTGTACCAACGATTGATGGCTATTCCAGAATACCAGCTCCGACTGCAGGTGATGATGGCGCAAATCATCCACCCAAGCATTGACAACAATGTCTGGTATGGCAGCAGCATCGCCATGAAAAACCAACTTTTGCCTTTTGTGGCTAATGACCCCGCTTACCCGCTGGATTACAGCTACAACATCAATCACTTTCAAAACAGCTGGAACCAAGCAGCCGGGGCTCATGTCACCAAAGGCATCCACCCCTTCCTTGGCGCACGAATCAACGCATCAAACAGTCAGTTCATTTCTGGAAATGCCGCACCCATACTCTACCCAGGTCGGTTATCTGGAAACAGCAACTTAGGGCCCATCAACGTGGGGTTGATGGTTTTGGACGAAAGCAGCCTTTCATGGGTGAAGCTGCATTACCGTTATGACAGCATTGGCCCCTTCAGCAGCCTACTGCTTCATGACAATGGCATGAGCATGGATGGTTTAGCCGGTGATAAATATTTCGGCGGGCAACTCACAGCTCCTGGAGACAGCGTGCACCTCTTGGACTACTACTTCTCTGCCAAGGATAACAACAACCAGGTCAGCCAATGGCCATGCAGTCCAATCAGCCGCCCCTTGGCCACAGCCCCTGCCTTGTTAGTCAATGAAGTCATGTCCGACAATGATGGCTACCTCATTGCTGCAGATGGCAGTGACCCCGATTGGATTGAAATCTACAACCCAAGCCCTGTCAGTGTCAACTTGTCCAATTTTTTCTTGAGCGACAAGCTGAATCAGCCA
>DFSH01000082.1:0-702 GCA_002378565.1 Flavobacteriales bacterium UBA3442
GATGTACACGGCTTGAAAAAGCTGTTTCATTTTCAGTACCACGCTTCCTTTGATAATGGCCTGGTAGAGCATGAGTTGGATCATGTGTTGACAGCTAAATTTCAAGGGGACACGCCATTCAACCACGATGAAGTCCATGCCTTGGCATGGCGATCCATCGCTGATATTCAAAGTGATATGGAGGCCAATCCATCAGATTTCACAGCCTGGTTTCAAATCATTTTCAAGGAATACCTAAATCACCTGATTACATGAAAGCCAGTATCTCTCGACACGCCCACTTCAATGCCGCCCACAGACTACATGTGAAGGCTTGGTCCGATGAAAAGAATGCGGCGTTTTTCGGTGTTTGCAATAACCCCCATTACCATGGGCACAACTATGCTTTGATTGTGACAGTTCGTGGTGAAATAGACCCTGTAACGGGCTATGTGATGGATATTCAAAAATTAAGTGAGGCAATTGAGAAGCATGTACTTATCCGCTTGGATCATAAAAACTTGAATATGGAGGTTGAGCCCTTCATCACCTTGAATCCCAGTGCTGAAAACATTGCAATCACTATTTGGCAATGGCTAAGGCCAGTGATTTCTCACGAGTTAGGCATTAAGGTAACCTTGTATGAGACGCCAAGTAATTTTGTTGAATTCGACGGAACCTAGGTTTTTAAAAGAAGAAACAAATACAAGACAGCTAACTTTA
>DFSH01000082.1:971-10537 GCA_002378565.1 Flavobacteriales bacterium UBA3442
TTATCAGTAATCCTTTTTGGTATTTTCTTTATCATAAAGCAACAAAGAGCAGGAATAATTGAAAGGTTTGGAAAGTTTCATAGCGTTAGGCAGTCTGGGCTGCAATTAAAAATACCAATAGTAGATAGGCTTGCGGGTAAATTAAGCTTGAAGATTCAGCAACTAGATGTCATTGTTGAAACAAAAACTAAAGATGATGTTTTTGTTAAAATAAAGGTTTCAGTTCAATATAAGGTAATTAAAGAAAAAGTGTACGATGCTTTTTACAAGCTAGACTTCCCTCATGAACAAATAACAAGCTACGTTTTTGATGTTGTTAGAGCAGAGGTTCCTAAAATGATATTAGATGACGTCTTTTTAAGAAAGGACGATGTGGCTATTGCTGTTAAAACAGAACTTAACGAAGCGATGATTGAGTATGGTTATGATATTATTAAAACCCTTGTAACCGACATCGATCCAGATCAACAAGTTAAAGAGGCGATGAATAGAATAAACGCATCTGAGAGAGAAAAAGTAGCTGCACAATTTGAGGGTGACGCTGCGAGAATTCTTATCGTAGAAAAAGCAAAAGCGGAGGCAGAAAGCAAAAGATTACAAGGACAAGGTATCGCAGATCAAAGAAGAGAGATTGCCCGTGGTCTAGAAGAGTCCGTAGAGGTTCTAAATAAGGTTGGCATAAACTCTCAGGAGGCTTCAGCGTTAATTGTTGTTACCCAGCATTACGACACTTTGCAGTCAATAGGAAGTGAAACAAACTCTAACTTGATTCTTCTACCCAACTCTCCACAAGCAGGTAGCGAAATGCTTAACAACATGGTCGCTAGCTTTACAGCAAGTAATCAAATAGGAGAGGCCATGAAAAAAGCTGAATTGAAAAAAAATCAATAAGCAGGCTTAAGCTCGGTAACCAAAGAGGCCTTTTTTCTTGATGACTTCATCCACAAAGGTTGGAAGGGAGTCTTCCCATCCTTTTTCTCCAGTCTTGATTTGGCGCAGGACTTCGCGACTCCAAATACTCAAGATGCTGGGGTCATAATCTTCGATGTCTCGCATGCGACGATTGTAGAATAAGTATTCTACGATGGGGCGGAATCGAGGATGAACCTTCACGTCTTTGACAGTTTCAATGGTGCCATCGTTGTTGAATGGGTAAGCGTAAATGACCAAGTCTTTGGAGAAGATCTTGCCAAAAGCTTCAAGGATCCCACCGTTCAGGTGTCGGTAGTATTTTTCTTCAAAAATCTCCCGCAACCCGGGGATCCCTGTGATCAGTCCCAGGCGTCTTTTGGTGAATGTAGAGAAATAATCTACCAGTTTGTAGTACTCCTGGTAGTTAGATATCAAGACAGTTTGGCCAATAGAGCAAAGGATTTCAGCGCGATCCAAGAAGTCTTGCTCATCGATGTCGCCATCGGACAAGAGGTTGTTCATGGTGATCTCAAACAAGACAACCAAGCGGTCTTTGTCAACACGTTTGGATTGCAAAAAGATTTGGTAACCCTTTTTGATCATGTCCATGTTCACCTTAGTGACAGGGCGGAAGCTCCCGCGCATGGCCAGGATGTTTTTTTTGTAGAGCACCTCTGCTGGCAGAAGGTTGGTGCCTTCAGGGCTAAATATGACGGCATCGGTAAAGCCGTATTTCACCAACCACAATGACATGAGACGATTGTCAACATGCTTAAAGTCTGGTCCAATGAAGTTAATCAAGTCAATTTCAACCGCAGAATGCCCGACACCATCAAGCAAGGACAAGAGCAAGGCTTTCGGGTCATGAAAGAGGTTGAAGGCACCATAAACCAGATTAACACCAAGTGTGCCAATGGTTTCTTGTTGATGTTTGGCATCATTTTCACGCATCCTGACATGGATGATGATTTCATTTGCAGCGCTATGCGGCGAGGTTTGAAAACGAATGCCAATCCAGCCATGTCCCTTGAAAGTCTTAGCAAAATTGATGGTTGCCACTGTGTTGGCAAAGGAAAAATACTGCTTGGTGCTGTCTTCTTCTCGAACGAGACGTTCTTCTAGCAGTCCGTACTCATGGTTAAGCATCTTGCGAAGCCTAGCCTCTGTGACGTAGCGATCTTTAGGCTCTTCACCATAGATGGCGTTAGAGAAGGCTCTGTCATAAGCAGACATAGCTTTTGCAATGGTGCCAGATGCCCCACCAGCACGAAAAAAATGTCGGACGGTTTCTTGTCCGGCGCCAATCTCAGCAAAGGATCCGTAGATGTCGTCATTGAGGTTGACACGAAGGGCTTTTTGCGAAGAATTGAGGGTCATCAAATCCATGTACCAAAGATAGACTAAATTCATGCCATGACTGAGCTAAGTTTAACATTTTTAGGCACTGGCACCTCGCAAGGTGTGCCAGTTATTGGGTGCAACTGTGAGGTTTGTTCGAGTGATGATTTGAAGGACAAACGCCTGCGTTCCTCGGTACTGATTCAAAGCCCAAAAGCTAATGTCGTCATTGATTGTGGACCAGACTTCAGGCAACAAATGCTGAGGACCTCTTGCAGTAAGTTGGATGCTGTTGTATTGACTCATGAGCACATGGATCATGTGGCTGGCCTTGACGATGTCCGGCCATTCAATTTCATAACGAGGAAAGACATGCCTGTGTATTGTACCGACCGCGTATTGCAGCGATTGAAGGTGCAATTTTCTTATGCTTTTGCGGAGGATAAATACCCGGGCTCACCGGGCTTTGATCCCCACCTGATTAAGGCAAATGAAGACTTTGTGGTTGGGGATCAATCATGGAAAGCCATCTTAGCAAGGCATGGCACATGGCCCGTTATGGGTTATCGCATCAATGACGTGGTTTACCTCACAGATGTCAATGGAATTAGTGATGAATCAATGGATCATCTAATTGGATCTAAAGTTCTAATAGTTAGTGCATTGAGAAAGGAAACCCACGTAGCTCATTACGCCTTAAGTGAAGCTATTGTTATGGCTAAAAAATCGAAGATTCCCCAGGTTTATTTCACCCATTTCAGCCACTCGATGGGGCTACATGCCATGGAGTCTAAGGCTTTGCCTAAAGGCATGACCTTTGCCCATGACGGGCTCAAAATTTCGTTGTCTTAAAGGTTGCTGTGCTTTCTGTTGCCAAGCATGGTGCCAACTGCCCGACCATTTTGTGACCAATCAGGCCGATTTTCACCCAATGTCAGCCAGTCATCATAGCTACCATCCAAGGCAAAGAGGGTGAAGTCAGCTGGCGCACCCACATTGATCACGCATTTCCCTAAACCATAGAGTTCTCTAGGGGCATGACATACAGCTTCAATCCATTGGCCGAGTGCTTTGCTGTTGCTGTGCACCTCCCTGAACCATCCAAAGGCATGATCAAGGCTAGCGATGCCAAAAGCTGCTTTGCCCCATTCACAATCTACATGTTCAATGTCCATGGGGCGATGGTCCATCGCAATGATGTCTAGGGTGCCGTCATTGAGTCCTTCCCATAGGGCCTCTCTGTCAGCGTGACTTCTCAGTGGGGGCAATGTTTTGTATGCGCTGTTGAAGTCAGCAATGTCTGCTTCAGTTCCTATGAGGTTAGCGATATTCACATCAGCGGTGACGGTGGACCCTGCAGCTTTTGCTTGCCGGATCAAGTCCACACCTTCCATGCTTGAAACGTTAGCGATGTGCAGTCGGCCACCTGCGTAGGTATGGATGGCTAGGTCTCGTTGAATTCTCGTGATTTCAGCTAAGCTAGGGATGGGGCTGAGTCCCATGTGTACAGCGACTTCGCCTTCATGTGCTTGGCCTTTTGGTGATAATTGATTGTCGTAGGCCATGCTTTGAATGGCCACGCCCATGTTAGAGCTGTAATCCAATGCCAATTGAAGAACCTGGGGGTTATTCAATCCACCAATGTCATCGGTGAAGCCAACGGCACCAGCATCCAACATGTCTTGCATTTCTGCCAGATGAACACCTTTAATCCCTTGCGTGACAGAGCCTAATGGCAACAACTTCACAGGTAACTTGCTCACAAGATGGTCCAGTGCTTCAATGTGTGGCCGACTGTCTCTGACAGGATTGGTGGCAGGAAGAAGCGCTACATGGGTGAAGCCACCATGAGCAGCTGATGCCATCAGGCTTTCATAGTTTTCTCTCTCCTCATTGCCAGGCTGACCGCATTGACTGCGGATATCAATCCACCCAGGGCTGATGCAACGTCCGCTGGCTAGGTCCCAACGTTTGGCTCCCTCGGGGTCTAGCTGTTTACCTATGGCGCTGATGGCGCCGTCAATCACCAAGATGTCCATGGTGCTATCATGGTAAGGTGACCGGGGATCAATGATGTGAACGTTGGGGATGAGGGTCTTCATGGATTTGGGTCATAAGGTTCAACACTGACAAGGGCAAAGTAAAAGCCTTCACCTGGCTTGGGCTTGAGGACCAAACGGCCTTTGAAAGTCTTGACAGCATCGGTTGGGATGTGCCCTGGTTTTTCTGTAAACTCAAGCCCCATGACGCTTTCAGGTCCAGCTCCGCCGCAAAAGAAGCAGGAGCTGAAAGGGTATGCGCTCAAAGCGTAGAGCTCACCCTTGCTGTCGATTGGCAAGACATACCCAGTGATGTAGATGACCTTGCCATTGAGTGTGGCAATATTGTCAGGGTACAAGGCTTCCAAGGACCACATGGATCGGTTGCTGTCGTAAAATTCTGAAAAGTCTGTGGAGGCTAACATTCGCCAAGTGATTTTACTTGGTGGAATAGTGCACAATGCAGGCATTGCTGCAATCATAAGCAGTCCAATGAATCCCTTAGGCATCGACCAACGCACGGTGCAAAGATATTTTCTTTAAGCTTAACCAAGGGCCAACTGAGGAAATCCCTGAAAAAATCAATGCAACCCCTGCCATGACTGCGTCCAGCGTGGATGGTGCCCACGCTTGGTTGGGGATATTGAGGGCTGAAGGTAGCCATAAGGATTGGCTGAAGTAGGCCATAAGTAGGCCTATGACAGTGAAGCTAAGTGCCGCCAACACGATGAGGACATTCTGCCACGCCACCACTTGAAAGACCTGCCACCAAGTTGATCCCATTGCTCGCATCAAGGCATAATTGCTGCGATGTTCTCTGACATGTGCGTGCAAAAGCAGCAACAAACTAATGAAGCCGATCAATTGAAGCAGCAGGGTCATTATTTGCATGATTTGACCTCCGCGATTGAGCCATGTCATCATGCGATTGCCCTCCATCGCTGGAGAGATGGCCATCATTTTGGATGCTTTCTGAATGCGTGCTGGCAACATCAATCGGGTCATGGGGTTGTCAATGGACGCCAGAACAGCTGTGTATGCATGGTCTTTGTCCTGATGGATGTCCCACACAGAGCTCAATGGGGTGAATATGATGCGATCCCATGGGTTGCTGGCATCAACAATGCCAACCACACGGTAATCTTGGTGGGCGTGGTCGCCCAAGTCGTCTACCATGCCGTGGCTTCCATGAAAAACATCACCAACAGATAGACTGGAAGCCTGAGCAACGGTTGAACCAATGACAGCTTCCATGCTTTGCGACGGCCAACGCCCAGTCAATTGACTCTCGCCAATATGCAACCAAGTTGCACTGTCACAGCCTAGGATGCGAAACTCACCCAGTTGATCACCATAGGCAAGTCGTCGCACATGGCGAATGTCTGGGTGCTTGAGCCATTGGTCTGCTGTCTCCGACGGAATATTGCCAGAGGCTACGTCCACATGTAGCACATGTGCTAAAATGGACTGAGTTGGAGACCCTTTAGCGCAGAGCAGCAAGTCAGTCCCATCAAGGGAGTTTCTCAGCTGCATAGTCATCCCTTTTTCAGCACGATCCATCAGTGCCATGCCAATGATACCAAGGGATAGAACCAAAGCTATCATGCTTGCAGACCCCAGGCGATGACGCAAGCTTGCAAAGGCAAATGCGAGGGCCTTCATGATGGTGAAGGGAGTTCAATGATGCGATCAGCCATGGCTGCCAGTGAGGCGTCATGGGTAGCTAGCAGGACAGCGCATTGACTGACTTGCTGGTAGGCTCTCAGTGATTCAATCAAGGCAGTTGCATTGTCTCTGTCTAATGAAGCAGTGGGCTCATCTGCTAGTAAAACAGGTGCGTCATGACTGAAGGCTCTAATGGCACTAAGTCGTTGCTGCTCACCAAGGCTTAAACTGTGCGCTTGTTGATGCATGCAATGCGTTAAACCCATGCGCTCTACCCAGCTTTGCAGGTCACCTTGTGATCCCTTGCACCATTGGGCCAGGTCTAGATTGCCCTTGACAGTCAGGCTGGGCCAGAAAAACGGACGCTGAGGAATGAATCCAATGCCTGATTGCCGCCAGTCCGGCGGACAATGCGTGCGGGATAGCTGGCCGTGTTTGGCAATAGATACATGGCCAGAAGCAATGCCCTGCAAGCCAGCCAAGGCATGCATCCAAGTAGATTTACCGGAGCCTGAGTTGCCGGTCATAATAACCAATTCCCCAGCCTGCAATTGCAAAGGGGGGAAGGTTAATTGCCGGTTAATACCAACAGGAACAGCTAATTCAGATGCTTGTAGGATGTTATCCATGTGGTCAAAAGTAGGCGATTCATTCTTTTTTATGGCCTGAAATCCTTACATTCGCAACCTAAATTAATTCAACCCTCCATGAAAAAGCTATTCAGCATCCTATTTGCTATAACCTTAGTATTCCAAGTGAATGCTCAAGAAGCACCTGAGTCTACAACGAAATCTGTTGCAGTTTCTAGCGCTATTGAAGCTGATGAGCAGCCAGAAGTAAAGAAGTCTTGTTGCAAGAAATCAGACGAAGCAAAATCAACCTGCAAGGACTCAGACGAAGCAAAGAAGTCTTGCTGCAAGAAGTCAGACGAAGCAAAGTCAAGCTGCAAAGACTCAGACGAAGCAAAGAAGTCTTGCTGTAAGAAAGATGGAGATAAAGCATCCTGTGACAAGTCCAAGTGCAAACAAGGCACAGAAAAGGCTCATGCCTGCACATCTGATTGCGCCACAAGTGGAGATTGCCCTCACAAGAAATAAGCATTGATTTCAGGCTAACAAGTCTGAGTCAACTGTTCATGCCCACCTGGCTTTTGCCTGGTGGGTTTTTTTATGCTTTCATTGCACGCAAAGGCGTATTTGCTATGGCACATTGGCTAACTTTGCATCCAATCCTAGCATCATGTTTGAGAACCTAAGTGACAGAATAGAAGGAGCCATTCATCGGCTTAGTGGGCGTAGCAGCATCACAGATATTAACATTGCAGATGCTGTCAAAGACATCCGTAAGGCCTTGGTAGAGGCAGATGTTAACTACAAAATAGCTAAACGATTCACTGACAAGGTCAAGGCTGACGCCATGGGCGAAAAAGTGATCAAGGCCCTTGAGCCTGGTCAGGCCATGGTGAAGATTGTTCGCGACAACATGGCTGAGCTGATGGGAGGCACTGCTTCAGAGATTGTTGAGGGCAGTGGACTTCAGACGATCCTGATGGCTGGACTGCAAGGGTCAGGTAAGACAACCTTCACGGCAAAGCTGGGCAATCGCCTGAAAGCAAAAAAAGGACGAAAAGTGATGCTTGTAGCTGCAGATGTGCATCGACCTGCAGCAATAGACCAGTTGCAAACCCTGGGTGAATCTATAGGTGTCGAGGTCTTCGCTATGCCTGAAAGCAAAGATCCCGTTTATATTACCAAGCAAGCACAAGTAAAAGCAAAAGCAGAAGGCTTCAACTACCTCATGATTGATACCGCTGGTCGCTTAGCCATCGATGAGGTGATGATGGATGAAATACGCGCCATTCACGATGCGGTATCTCCGCAGGAAACGCTTTTTGTCGTCGATGCTATGACAGGTCAAGATGCCGTGAACACCGCTAAGGCCTTTCATGAGGTGCTGGATTTAAGTGGTGTGGTTCTTACTAAATTGGATGGCGACACAAGAGGTGGAGCAGCCTTGTCGATTCGTTCCGTTGTGGATGTGCCTATTAAATTCATTGGCACTGGGGAGAAAATGGAGGCTCTGGATGTTTTTCATCCCGAGCGCATGGCAGACCGAATCCTTGGCATGGGTGATGTTCTCACCTTGGTGGAAAAAGCACAGGAACAGTTTGATGAAGCAGCAGCGCGCAAGGTCTCCAAGAGAATTGCGACCAACACTTTTGGCTTTGATGACTTCCTGGATCAGATCCGGCAAATGAAAAAAATGGGCAACATGAAGGACATGATGGGTATGATCCCCGGGATGGGTAAAGCCATGAAGGGGGTTGATATCCCAGATGATGCTTTTGTGTCCATCGAGGCCATCATTCAATCAATGACACCTGCTGAACGTCGAGATGCAAAGCTAATTAACGGCAGCAGGCGATCGCGCATTGCAATGGGAAGTGGCACATCCGTAGTTGAGGTCAACAAGTTACTCAAGCAATTTTCAGGCATGAGTAAAATGATGAAAATGATGCAGGGCAAAGGTGGCAAAGCAGCCATGATGCAAATGATGAAAGGACGATAAATGGCTACCCTATTGTACGGCAAAGAAGCCGCGACATCCTACAAACAGCAAATCAAGCAAGCTGTTGATTCAGCTCAGTCAGAAGGTTTAGGGAAACCCCATTTGGCAGCTATCATGGTAGGGGAAGATCCAGCCAGCGCGGCCTATGTCAGGGGTAAGGTGAAGGATTGTGATCAGGTTGGTTTTGATTCAACGCTAATACGACTTCCAGATAATGTCCCTGAATCTGACCTGCTGGCAGCTATTCATGGCCTCAACAACGACGACGCCATTGATGGTTTCATTGTGCAATTGCCTTTGCCTGATCACATCGATGACAAGGCCGTCTTGATGGCTATTGATCCCAAAAAGGATGTGGATGGATTCCATCCAGAGAATATTGGCCGAATGGCTCTTGGGTTGTCAACCTATTTGCCGGCCACACCATATGGTATTCAATTGCTTCTCAAGTATTACCAAATAGACCCTTCAGGTCAACGTGTATTGGTGATTGGTCGATCTCAAATTGTTGGTTCACCAATGAGCATACTCCTGAGCAGGAATCAGGAAATGGGCAATGCCACTGTGACGCTGGCTCATTCTAGAACCATAGACATCAAAGGCATCGCTCAGCAATCAGACATCATCATTGCAGCCCTGGGGAAGCCAGGTTTTGTCACAGCGGACATGGTGAAGAAAGGTGCCATTGTGATTGATGTTGGTATCAATCGCGTGGACGGCAAATTGGTTGGTGATGTGGACTTTAAACAGGTTGAGTTTGTGGCTTCTGCGATCACACCCGTGCCGGGTGGCGTTGGTTTGATGACACGTGTTGGCTTGCTAATGAACACTTTACAAGCAGCTTATGGCCATTGAACAATTGCCATTGATGGAGCATTTTCGCAGCATTCAGGGCGAGGGCTACCACACAGGGTTGACTTCCTATTTTCTTCGTATTGGCGGCTGTGACGTTGGCTGTCATTGGTGTGACGTTAAGGAGTCATGGGACGCAAGTAAACATCCGATGACTGAAGTTCAGGCCGTCATCGATTTACCTGCAGAGCA
>DFSH01000067.1 GCA_002378565.1 Flavobacteriales bacterium UBA3442
CATGCAGGCCATCCCACCGTGGAAAAATTATCTCCGAGCATCCACAAGGCAGGCCACAAACCTTGGCCTGAAGGAAGGGCGGCACGAATGTCAATTCGTCCATACTTGAATGACTGCGCTCCCTGAGTCACGAGCCGGGAAGAAGTGTAATTGAATCCGCCAAAGTTTTCTTCTTTGGCTGTGATGATTAAGCAGCCTTGACGCACAACAGTGTTTTCTTGGCGGTAATACTCCAATTCATCGTTGCCCCAACCCCAATTTCCATTTCCGATTTCGTAGGACCAGTCGCTGCTTAAAGTGCTTCCTTCAAATTCGTCCTGCCAAACAAGGCTGTACCCTGAGTAGACAAGTGGGGTGCTGTATCCCGTACTAGGTATGATTGCCGTATCTAGGACTATATCCACATCAATGGTGTCCCATGCTTCTGTATAAACGTCAAAGCTGCCATGTGCTCTAATTCGCAATGGGTAGTGGCCTGTGGCACTGAATTGATGCTGGCCTATCCCGTTAGCCTCTGTTATGAGTGTTGCATTCGGATCTTCACCAAACTTGAAGGTGAAATAGTTGCAGTCATCGGCCGTAGCAATTACATCAACTAAGCCTTGTTCTTGGGTAGAGAGGTTTATTTGGTAGAGTAAGTTGCTCGGTGCTTTGGTGCTTGGTCCTTGTGTTTCACAACCAATAAGAACTAGAAGAGAAAGGAGCACGCCTTTACGTAAATAGGTCATAGGGCAAAAATAAGGTGGGCGGTGTAAACCGCCCACCTTGATTGAAGGGAAACAAAAATTATTCTTGCTTGATGTTGTCTACATAGAAGGTTCCAGCATTAGGGACATTCCAGCCAGGGAAAATAACTAGTCGATCATAGAGAGTGCCTGTACCTGTGAGGTCAAAAGTAAGTTCTGTCCATGTTTGTGCCACGGTCACGTACTGATCCATTTCTACAAACTGGGTAGGCGCTGCTTGGTCTTCCAACTTCAGGCGGAACGTTCCCGTGTCGGGCGCCCACACCATGAGTTTAATGGTTGTTTCTGTTCCAAAGTCCAGTTTCGCGTCTAGATTGACCAAGAGTCCTGCCCATGTTTCATTTCCGTGAACGGTTTCCAAAACGTTTGCACTGGTGTTAGCACCCGTGGCATCCGGATTGCTTACAATACCAAAGGTGCTGTTGCCAAATGTGGTGAATGTGGGTTGAATGGCTTCAAAGTCGATAGGTAATGCATACGTGGCAGCAGGAGGCCCTGGATCACTAACAAATCCTTCAGGTACCAAGCGAATGTACCAAGCAAGGCTTGCATCCTGACTGTCTTCGTAACGAAGGAAAATCTCATTCGAGTCAATGGACACGATCTTGTATGTCTGAACACCAGTCCAGAATCCGACCATCGCATTACCGCTGAGGGTGATCGATGTGTCTGCACCCTGGTTCAAGGTCCATGTTTCACCCATGGCATTTGGGGTGGATGCCGTGAAATCACCTACTATACATGACGCAGTGTCGGTGAATGGAGCATTTCCGGCTGAAGCAGCATTGACGTAGATGTCACCGTTGGTCACATGATCAAAACTGTAATCCTGTAGGTGAAATGTATAGCGGTCATTATAGATACCCGCACCTGATTTATCATTGGCAGCTGCAGCCCAATATTCAGGGTAATCTCCAAAGCTGGCTGAAGAAGGGTTTGGACCTACTCCCATGTGTCCAATACTTGCTGAATCAACCGCCCAGGTTTTAGAGGAGCCACCTGTTAAAAGGTTGAAGATAGGGCTGCTTACCAAGCTGGGGTCATCTTGGATGATTACAACATCCTGAGAGCTACTCGCGCTACCGCCAGAGTTTTGTACTGTTAAGGTTACGGTGTAAGTGCCTGCGAACGGGTAGGGGCTCGTAGCGCTAGTTCCTTCGCCAGTCGCACCATTTCCAAAATCCCAGGATGCTTGTAGCGTAGCATTATTGGCAGTGAATTCAATGATATTCTGATTACTTGCCGAGGGCATGAAGGTGAATTCTGCATCTTCTGCTGTAGGAGGATCGCCCAGAGATGGCTTTTTTTCACAGCTGACGGAAATGAGAAGGGTTATGGCTAAAAGGGTCCAGTTTTGGCGCCAAATGCTAGTGGGTGCATTCATGGTTTTGAGGTTTTTAGATTGATGTGGTTAATGAACGTTTTAATATCCAGAGTTTTGGCTCCAGATTCCTCCGGCTAGATCAATTTCCACCTGAGGG
This sequence comes from Flavobacteriales bacterium UBA3442, assembly GCA_002378565.1. GTDB lineage: Bacteria > Bacteroidota > Bacteroidia > Flavobacteriales > Schleiferiaceae > TMED14. The sequence goes on from DFSH01000067.1 coordinate 2,228, forward strand.
ATTGGAAAAATTTCATGCTTCCCAACTTGGAAGTTGGTAATAGATTGCGCTGCTTGACCACTGCGTAACAGGTCCCAAAAGTGAAGACCTTCTCCGGATAGTTCGAGGCGGCGTTCGGTGAAGATATCGGCTAGCAAGGCGCTGCCTCCTGAGACCCGGGCTGGCATGTTGACACGAGCCCGAACACTATTCACATAGGAAAGTGCTTGGCCATCATTTCCCTCCTGAACATTTGCTTCTGCTGCCATCAATAGGACATCGGCATAGCGAATGACTTTGTAATTCAGAGGAGATGTAAGGTCGTTGTCGGGTAGGCCCAATTCTGCTTGACGCTTGATGTACTTATTGTTGTAGAAGCCCGTATGACCGCCACCGCCAATGGCATAGGAGATGCTGCTTGCATTTGGCTGAGCTGCGATGAAGGCATCCAAGTCCAGGATGGTGGCATCACGGCGTATATCAGTGGAATCAAAGGCATCATATAGGTCTTGGGTAGGTAAGTTGTAGCTATTGCCATCACTGTAAAAAGGTCCAACGTATTGCCGTATGCCGTTAAAGCCAGCAGCTGCATTCCCTTCCAAACAGACCATGCAGCCGTAGCCACCCCCTTCAAGTCCAGAATACTCAATATCAAAGACGGTTTCGCTATTATTTTCATTTGCGGCAAACCACAGGGTGTCGTAATCTGCCACTAAGGCATACCCACCAAAGTTGATGACTGAATCTAAACTGATTACAGCCTCAGCATGCTTGCCTTGATACAATTGAACCTTCCCTAACAGCGCAAGTGCAGCTCCCTTGTCGACTCGGCCTTTCTCGGGGTTGCTCCAGGGCAGGGTAGAGGAAGCAAAGCGCAAATCAGATTCGATTTGAGCATAGACTAAACTAC
>DFSH01000062.1 GCA_002378565.1 Flavobacteriales bacterium UBA3442
GATTCGGACCCGAGAAGGGTTTGTACAAGATTGGCAATGCCCTTGCTATGGAGTCCCATGCGCGAGAGTTTCTCTGAGCTAGGGTAAACGGGGTGAAGGCCAGCACTGGGCCTGTCCTTGAATCGGGCCACATCTTCCAAGTCGGGATGCGCCATATTCAGGCGCCCATTGAAGCTAGAGACCCGGCCATAAGCAATCACCATGGCGCCTGCTTTCAATGTTTTCTGGATGTAGTTGGCTCCTTTGAACCAGATCAGCTCAATTCGGCCATCGTCACTGACAAGCTGAGCAGTCAAACGACGGCGACTGCCAGCACCCGTGGCTTGAATGTCGGTGATGCGTCCCTTGACTTGGATTTCTGCCGGACCAGCCACGCAGGCTTCAGGCAAAAGCACCACCGATCGGTCCACGTACCGGAAGGGGTAGTGGCTGAGTAAGTCGCCGTAGCTTCTGATGCTCAGCTCACTGGCGAATGCCTTGGCTCGTTGAGGCCCAACGCCTTTGAGGTAAGTGATTGCAGTGTCTGTCCATTGAAAGGCCATCCTCAAAAATAGCCTAACTTCCCATGCCAATGAACAGTCATCGATACAACCCTTCAGAGGCCGGCATGATGCTCGGTGATGGTGCCTTGTTGGCATCGTTGTTCATCGGTATTGCCTATGTCATGTTTGGTGATTTGCAGGTGACGGATCCCCGGTATTATGACCATTATATCACGTTGTTTTGGTGGGCCATGATGCTCTGGTTGTCAATTTCTATGCTGCTTAAAACCCACCATTTACCCCTTGGTGTGGAGATTCGATCGGTTGTCACAAAATTTGGTCGCATGGCCTTGATATTGGGAGCCGCATTGGCAGCTATTGTGGTCTCTGTGAAAGGTGAATACTATTCAAGGGCCTTTTTGCTCATTTGGCTTGGTTCTTACCTTTTGATTGGCACCTTTTACCGATCCCTGTGGGTTAAAACCATGCGATCAAGGTTTCGTCAGGGCAAACATGTGCGCTTCATTGCTTTGGTGGGGGAGGGTAGCCAATGGCCTGGTTTGGTGGAACAACTCAGTCTGCATCCAGAGTATGGTTACCGCATTGCCTGTCAGGTCAAGTCCTTCCAGGATATCAGTCAGCAGGTGGACGAATACTGGGTGAGCCCTTTGCTTGCGACAGCCGGTCTTGCCATCGCAGACGAGCAGAGCAAGCGCTTGCGTGTGGTGCCTGATTTAGGATTTCTTGGTGCCCATCGAACCCGCATCATTCCTGTTGGCGATTACCCCATTGTTGAACTGAGGCCAGAGCCATTGACCGATGGTTTGTCAGCCTTTGCCAAACGTTTGGTTGACCTTTTGTTGGCCAGCCTGTCTTTGTTGTTGATTGCTTCCTGGCTGTTTCCGCTGATTGCCATAGCGATCAAGCTTGACAGCAAGGGTTCGGTGTTTTTCAAACAGCAGCGACATGGCCAGAAAGGTCAGAATTTCATGATATGGAAGTTCAGAACCATGCGTCAGTCGGCTGACACTTCCCCCCAAGGTGTGTCAGCTCAACAGCGTGTGACAGGGGTGGGGCATTGGTTGCGTGCGAGTCACTTGGATGAATTGCCTCAGTTGTGGAATGTCCTCCTTGGTCACATGAGCTTGGTGGGCCCCAGACCACACATGTCATCTGATCACCACATGTACCGAGATGCCATTGCGTCCTACGGCATCAGGCATTGGGTGAAACCTGGCATGACGGGCCTGGCTCAGGCCAGAGGTCTCAAAGGGGAAGTCGATAAGTCTGGAATGACAGAGCGCATCCGCGCAGACATTTACTATGTTGAAAATTGGTCCATGCTGCTTGACCTCAAAGTCCTTGTTGCAACGGTATTTCGCCTGAATACCTGGGTGTGATTACAGCCTGAAACCCAGCTTGAGTTGCCCGGTGAACCATGGAAATTGTTCACGCGTGCTAGGCTGACCTGAACCCAAACTGGGTGCAATCATCCAGTCATGCAATCCGATGCCAAATTGGCCACTGACCATGAAGAACCGACCGGCATGCAATCGCTTACCTAAGGCAAGGCTTGTCACAGAGCCTCCGCCGACATCAACCAGGGCTGCAAGGCCTGTGGATGCGTCCAGGTACCAATTGGCGATCACTTCCGATAAAAATAACGAGTTAGGTAAAGCTATTGAGGGGAGGGTTTTCCTGACTCCTAGACCAACATGCACGAGGCCTACATTGACATGCACTGACAGGTCCTCTTGCGTAAAGTGTTCTATCTCGAAACCCATGAGGCTTGGCCATCCCATTTCTCCATGGAGGTAGGTTTGTGATTGGACGGCAAAGGTGACAAGCAATGAAGCTAAGGTGATGAGGCTTTTCATGTAATTTTTGATAACTTGGTGTCAAACCTAACTAAATTATCAATAAAATCCCAAAGTATCATTAAATCCAAAACATCATGAAAAAAATACTAGTAATCTTAGCCCTGATGCCACTGGCACTAGTTGCTCAAACAAAAAAAAGCGGAACTGTGTACTCAAGCCATCCAGCTTTAGATGCAGTGAATGCAATGAACAAAGCCTTCGCAGATGGTGACGTGGAATCATACGCTAGCTACTTATCAGAAGATTTAAAAGTTTGGAACAATGGAGAATCCCATGATCGTGATAGAGACATAGAAATCGTCACTTGGTGGAGCGAGAACTTCTCAGTTAGCTGGGAACGCATGCCAGAGGCAAAAGCTGATGTAATCAAATACAAAGGAGATAAAAAAGGTGTTTGGGTCTTCGATTGGAGCATTCTCACGGCAGTCAACAACATCTCTGGAGATACCGTTAAAGGGACCTTTCATGATGAGTACTTTGTGACACCTGAGAACAAAATCATTACATGGATCTCATACTATGATCAAGAATCTCTCAAGGCTCAAATCCAAAATTCATTATTTGGCGTACACGTCAATGGAGCAGTTTACGACGAGCACCCACTCATCGACAAGGTCGAGTCATTAGCGAAAGCCTATGAAGCAGGTAATATAAGTGAAATGACATCCTATTTTTCTGAAGATGCTAGATTCTTTCGAGGTGGAAGAGACATTGATCCCGATGAAAAGGTCATCAGTCTTGAAGATCGGAAGACCCAATGGGGAGAGTCAATAACAAAAAACGTCAAAAGAACCATGGAAGAATATGGTTACCCTGACGCCATTCGCTATGAAAAAGGTGATGGCGGTTGGGAAGTCCTTTCTTGGTGGTACCATGTGGGAACTGATGAGGCTGGCGTCGAGACTCGCGAATTCATCCACTTGAGCCATTCATTCAATGAGGCTGGAAAAATCACAAGAGAAGTCCTTTGGATTAAGTAATCTAAACCAACAGCAATAAACTCAAGAGCTCTGCAAGTGTGGAGCTCTTTTGTTTTTTTCACCTATCTACAATCCCCAATTGGAATCGGCAAACATGAACAGTAGATTTTCAGTGACCTAATTTTGGAAACTTAGTAGGGGGATTACTTGTTGAGGTTCTGAAACAACACAGCGTAATCATCAATGACAGCTGACCATTGGTAGGAGATAAGTTGGCTGCTGTAATCGGTTTGTGGACTTTTGCTTTGGGTATAGAGTGAATGGAGAAATGTCTCATTGTTGAAATAGGAGCCATTGACCCCTAGAACATGCCGGTTGAAGGGGTTGTCATGAGCCGCAATGGGGCATCCTGCTGCCATGGCTTGAAGAAGGCCAGGGTTGGTTCCGCCAGCTGAATGGCCATGCACATACAGGCGACAACCCTGTCTGAGGGATTGTGTCACTTCGGAGTCATAGGTAGCATCGATAGGTAGGAAATGGGGGTGGTCTTGGTAGGCTTTTTTCATTTGTTTTCCATGCCTTGTCGTCCAGTTGCCCACCACAGCAACATGGCAATCAGGGAGCAAGGCTTGCAATGCCATGTCAAGGTTGTTTTCGGGTTCAATTCGGCATAAAATCAAGGCGTAATCGCCAGCCTTGAGGTGCAGGTCTTTGAGGATGGCTTCCGCTTTTTTGTCATCAACCCTTGACACGGCATGGACACCGTAGGCAATTTCCTCAATCCTTGTGGGGTAGCCTTTGATGTGCTCGCTGATGCCAGGGTTGTCTGACACCATCACGCTTGCCCGATGGGCAGCCCATTGCTCAGCTTTGCGCAAGTAGGCCTGTGTCAGTGGCCGGTATTTGCCACGCATCCATTCCAGGCCATCCATGTGAACGGCTAAGGGAATCTTTCCCGCCAGGGGCAGCAGTGGTGCACTGGTTGTGGTGCCAAGTGTGAGGTGTGCATCGGGTTGCGTTCTGGCAATGTGCCTGAGGCTGATGGCGTCATAGATGAATTGAGCAACGGACCCAATCAAGGGTTCAGGGTCCCAATGCACACGTCGATCAATGCCAGGGTAGGCCCATTGTTTCACAGGGTGCGCAGAGGACGTGCTCACCAGGACCCGAAATCCCTTGTCTGCAAGCCCTTTTGCCACGTGCTCAACCATTTCTTCATAGCCGCCATGTCGGTTGGGAAGCCCCCGTGATCCAGAAATCGCCACAAAAGGCTGGCAATGTTTAACGATGCCTTCCAGTTGGGAAGCAGATTTGAGCCATTGGTAGTTGCTGGCATCAAAGGGTTTTTTGCTTGAGAAATCAGCCTGACTGAATGCTGCTGCGATGCCTTCAGCCTCAGGATTGCAAAGCGCCACATAGGGTTCAAGTTCCTTGGCAGATTCTGCGTTGTTGGATAAGATGACCTTGCAGCCCTTGGCCAAGGCTTCAATGGCAACCAACCCAAATGTCTCAAACAGGGAGGGTATGATGACCCCTTCTGCCTGGCTTAACGCCTCGGAAACATCCCTGGCTGTGCCAGCGCTTAGCCATTGAATTTTTGCGCCATGATGCTTGGCTTGGTCGATAGCCTGTCTGAATGCCTTGCTGTGTTTGCTGTGGTTGGGCGCTTGATCTCCCATGAAGGTAAGCAATGCTTCAGATCCCCTTTGTGCCAAATGGCCCCAGGCTTTTGCAGCTTCGACTTGGTTTTTGATGCCTTCAATGCGTCCAATAACCAACCAGCCTTTGCGTTGTTTTGTGAGCTGTTGTCCCTGTTCAGAGTGTAATTGCTCCAGTCCGGGCGACATCACATGCACGGTGGGCCCTAGGTTGAAGGCTTTTCTCACGCGCTTCTGTTCTGTGGATGTAGTGCAAAGGATGGCATCTGCAGCCCATGCGACACGATGCAGGGCTTGGTGCCATCGCAAGGTTGACAAGGGTGGCCAGTTGTCCCTGCCTTGCCCTGCGCGAAAGCAGGTTTTGAGCCATTCCAAGATGCCAGATGGCAACAGGGACCAAAAGGCTGCTCGTTGCTTTTCATAGGCTCCGTAGTCAATCCAGATGCTGGCGATGACCCATGTTAGCTTGGGATGCCCTTGCCTGACACGAAGGCAGGCCATTTGATCAGCCAGTCGGCCGAGGTTGAATGTGTACAGGACCTCAATGCTGTGCTGTGCAATCATTGATGGCAGAAGTGCAGCATCTGTGCATAAATGGACCTCGTGCTTCAGTTGAGTTAGGGCAGTGAGGCTTTGCTCTACTTGGACTGTGTCACCACCGCGTTGGGTCAAAAGACTCTTGCGAGCAAACAATAACACCTTCATGGGAATAAATGTACTGCCTCTGGTCGTACCTTTATCACCTAAATCACGGATCATGGCTATACCTAAATTTCTTGTTGGCGACAACACCGATCACCCTGAAAGCGTTTTCATTATTCATACGGAGTTTCCCCGTTTTGTGATGGAT
>DFSH01000068.1 GCA_002378565.1 Flavobacteriales bacterium UBA3442
GGTGCTACTGGTCAAGAAATTGTAAGCCTTTTATTAAAAGATGATGCATACAGTAAAGTCTCAATTTTCGTTAGAAGTAAACCCAATATTCAGCACAATAAATTAATGGTGCACGAAGTTGATTTTTCAAAACTCAATAATTATAAGGATTTGATTAATGGAGATATTTTGTTTTCCGCACTTGGAACGACTAGAAAAGAAGCCGGAAGTTTAAAACAACAATATCTAGTAGACTATACTTATCAGTATGAATTTGCTCAGATGGCATCGGATAACGGAGTTACTCATTACTCATTAGTTTCATCGACTGGAGCAAATGAAAAATCTTTTTTTTTCTATCCCAAAGTAAAAGGGAGCTTAGAGGAGTCAGTTAAGAAACTTAAGTTCAAAAAAATACAAATTTTCCAACCCCCAATGTTAATTAGACAGGCGGAATTAATGAGAAAACCGGAAAAAAACGGTATCAAATTTTTGAAAGGATTAAATAAAATTGGACTCCTGAAATCTCAAAAACCTTTGTCAGTATCACTTTTAGCTAAAAAAATGATAATTGAGAGCAAATCAGAGAAAAGCGTACAATTAAAAACCTATCAGCTAAAAGATATTCTCTAACCTCAACGCAGGCACTATGCTACGTCAATCAATTTCTCATACTTGCCAATACACGCTTTCACACTTACCGTAGCGACGGGCATTCAGTTTGCTCCAGAATCTGAAGATTTTACTACGCATTTTGAGGTGGTTTATGAATTTGAAATTGGAGAGTTACATACTGGCCCAGTAGCAGAATATGCCTGGTCCCCCAATGTTGCACACGCGATGATTTGGCTGCATATTGGGTTTAGATTTTAACTTAAATTGGGGGCAAGAGAGCCGGTGACTCTGATTAAATGTGTGGAAAAAATTCCAAAAAAAAAATGACAATGATTGCTAGAACAATTATAGCAGCATGTGCTTTAGCCATGGCTTTGCCGCTTCAAGCACAAATGACTTTGGAGCCATTGCCGATCAGGCCAGATTACCGTAAAATATCTTACTGGGCAGCCCACCCGGACATCATGGATGGAAGTGACGTCCGCTATGTAGCTTCAGCTGCCATGGATGCGCAATGGGCGGGGTCACACCCATCAGACATACCGACTTTTTTTGTTTACCCCACCCTCTATTTTGAAGGCCCTACGTGGAATGCCAATGTTTTGGATAGGGATTACCGCAAGGCTGTCAATACGTCAGCTTTGACTTTTCAGGCTTCGGTATTCAATGCACTAGGCCCTGTGTGGTCACCCCATTACCGTCAGATGATGTACCAGGGCTACTTCCCAGAAGCTGGGGATGACATTGATGACATCAAGGCCTCTTATGACAGTGCTTATGCAGATGTTGAGAGAGCCTTCCAGCAGTTCCTGTTGGCCAATCCAGAGGGACCATTCATCCTTGCAGGGCACAGTCAAGGCACAGGCCATGCATCCAGGTTGTTGCGCTATGTCATCACCAAAGACAAGGTATTGCAACAGCGATTGCTGGTGGCCTTCTTGGTCGGACATACTGTGACGGCTGATGATGTGAATGGCTTTTCTATTTGCGAAAACCCCCTTGACGTGAATTGTTGGGTGGGATGGCGCAGTTATGGCAAAGGCTTTTACCCCAGCTGGACAGGTGAAACCTTGGGCGTGGTAAATCCCATCACATGGACCACCAACAATGACCGAAGCAAACGATCGCGCCATCAAGGTGCGCTCTACACCAATGGACGTCGCATCCTCAGGCGGGGTGTCACGAGCAGGATTCATGATGGCACAATAAGAATAGAGAGGCTTCGCGGTCCCATTGGGTGGTTTTTCCGTTGGGAGGACTACCATCGGGCGGACTACAATCTGTTCTGGTTTAATATCCGGGAAAACCTACATCAACGCGCCAGCGTCGTTCAGGGGGGAGTCATTGAAGTAATGCCATGATTGTTCAGGCAGTATCTGGACCTCGTAACATCAGCACTGCGCTCATGTACAGCTTCAATCAGCGACCTGACTTCGGGGTGATTGATGAGCCCTTTTACGGGGCTTATTTGGCATCAAACCAGCTGGATCATCCTGGCAAAGAGCAGACATTGGCCACTCGGCCAACGAGTCATGAAGGCTGCATTGAGTCCATCCTGCAAGCTGAATCCATGCACCGACATCTCTACCTAAAAAACATGGCGCACCACATGGTCGATGTGGACTGGGGTTTTTTAGATAGGACAGCTCATATTTTCTGGATTCGTCACCCTCGAAAGGTCATTGCCTCATTTGCCAAGGTGATTTCAACGGTCAGCCTGAGTGACCTTGGCCTGCAAGAACAGTTGCATCAATGGAATGCCTTGAACAACTATTCAGGACCAAAAATATTGGTAGATAGCGATGCCATGTTGACCAATCCCCGACGCAATTTGGGAGCCATCTGCTCAGCCATAGGTATTGACTTTGATGAAATAATGTTGCAATGGCAGGCAGGCAATAAATCCTGTGATGGTCCATGGTGGCCCCACTGGTATAACAATGTGCATAAGAGCACAGGATTTGGGGAAGCCCGACCCCTTCCTGACCCCTTGTCTGATCATTTACATGACCTAGAGCAATCGGCCATGCCTTATTACAACGAGCTGAATGCTCAAACCTTTAATTTCTAGCCATGCTACAATCTACCGACCCAAGAAATAAAAACATCCAGATTTGGGTGCATGACCAGTTATGCCCTCGGGCAGAAGCAAAAGTCTCAGTCTTTGATTCTTCCGTTCAGGGAGGTGACGCTGTGTGGGAGGGCATACGGGTATACAAGCAAGGTGTCTTTTGCCTTGAACAGCATTTGGACCGATTGGAAGATTCTGCTAAGGCCATGGACTTTGTTGATGTGCCTTCACGTGACACCATCAAAACGGCCATCATGAAGACCCTGAAAGCCAATGGCATGAGTGAAGACTGCCACATCCGCCTCACCTTGACTCGCGGAGAAAAAAGCACCTCAGGCATGGACCCTCGACTCAACGTGCATGGTTGCACATTGATCGTGTTGGCAGAGTGGAAGCCGCC
>DFSH01000083.1:0-9402 GCA_002378565.1 Flavobacteriales bacterium UBA3442
ACAATTTCTTGACCAGTAGCACCGGTAGCTCCCAAAACCATTGCGTGGAGATTTTTCATAGCGTTCTTTTTTTAGCTTGACTTTTAAATTAGGAAATCAAAGGAATATAAACCCTTTCTCATACACAAAAACCCCATCCGAAGACAGGGTAAGTGCGTGTATGGATTCGCCTCACGGGTTCCTCATACAGTGGGTGGGCCCAGCAGGATTTGAACCTGCGACCAAGGGATTATGAGTCCCCTGCTCTAACCACTGAGCTACGGGCCCCGATATATGCAGCAAAAATATGTCATTATCCCAACCATTCAACGCCTCCATAGATCAAGAACAGCCAAAAAAGGCCTTTAATCAAAAAGAAGGCGAAGAGAACGGCAACTGAGACTCTGCCATAACGATCCATCATGCCTTTGAGGCCATGGGATTTGAAATAGCTATAATAATTGCGTAGGGTTTGCATGTCAGGCAAAAGTAAGTGCAAGGGGCGCATAGGGATGCCCTGAAACGACGGAGTTGACAATTTGAATCATTGCAAGCAGGTAAATCATTTTTTCTGTATTCAATTGATAATGTTGACATTTGCAGCGCCATTCATGGCATGAACCTTTCAGAAAATACCCCCATGCGATTTGATGACCTCCATGAAGGTGTGTCCATGATGAGACACCTGGCCACCAAAACAGAACGAACATGCGATGTTGAATTGCAAGCCTCTGAGTCCTACCTCTTCTTCTGCTTGGATGGCCCTGCAGAATTTCAGTTCGGACCCATGTACATGCGTCCTTTACCTGCCAACGAGAGCTTTTTCATCCATAATCCGAGTAAGACGCTCAAGGCTGTCATCAACATGTCGCCTGGTGACCGCATGATTGGGATCCAGCTATCCATCATTCACATGCACCAATTGTTCCTGCCGGATGATGGCCGAATGGAAGCCCTTGCTTTTTTGAGCAACCCAGACAACCAAAGGCCTATCTACGACCAGAAGGCTACTGAGCCACCCTTGCTGACCTTGTTGGAGTCTCTCTTTGACTGTGTGTTAGACAACAATGCCAATAGGGTGATGAACTATGGTAAATTGATTGAGTTGCTTGGCAAATACTTCTACACCCCAGACCCTGACTTGGTTGCCTGCCCCTTTTTGAAAGACGAAGAGACCATCAGAAAAATCCACATGGCAAAATCCTTGATCTTGGATCAATGGCAAAATCCACCCACTATTGCCAAATTGGCTGAATTGGTCGGGCTCAATGAATACCGGCTCAAAGCAGGGTTCAAAGAAGTATACAACAGTACTGTGTATGGCTACGTGATGGACACCAAGATGAATCGAGGGCGCAAACTTTTGGGTGCCGGCAAGCTCCGTGTGAACGATGTCGCGTTTGAGGTTGGCTACACCAACCCCAGCCATTTCATTGCAGCCTTCAAACGTCAGTTTGGCATCACGCCAAAAAAATACATGCTTACCAAGCGCTAATCAGGACTGCTTCTGGCACAACTCAACCAATACACCGCCGGTGGACTTGGGGTGGATGAAGGCCACCAACATGTTGTCGGCACCAAGCTTTGGTTTTTCGCTGAGAACCTGAAATCCAGCCTCACGCAACCGGGCCATTTCAGCTGCAATGTCATTCACAACAAAGGCCATGTGATGCAGCCCTTCGCCGCGTTTGTCTATGTGCTTTGCAATGGCTGAATGGGGCTCTGTTGCTTGAATCAGCTCAATCTTGTTAGGACCTGCTTGAAAAAAGCTGGTGATGACATGCTCAGAAGCTACCGCCTCACGCTTGTAGGGCTTACAGCCCAAAAGCTTCGTGTAAACCTGCTCTGCTGCCTTGAGATCCTTCACGGCGATGCCAATGTGCTCAATCTTTCCCAGCCCTAAGTCCTTCATGTCACTCATGAAGCAAAGGTCTGTGTTTTAACCAACATGGCATAATGGCCATTGCGTTGCATCAAGGTCTCGTGGTTTCCTGATTCCGTGATTTGGCCCTTGTCAATCAACAAAATGCGATCTGCCTTGTGGATGGTTGAAAGCCGATGTGCTATCACCACGCTGGTTTTATTTTCAGTTGCCTGATCCATGGCCACTTGCACCAATGCTTCATTTTCTGCATCCAAGGCGCTGGTGGCCTCGTCCAAAAGGAAGACTGGCGCATCTCGGTAGATGGCACGTGCAAGGGCTATGCGCTGACGCTGACCGCCGGATAACTTATTGCCGCCTTCACCGAGCAAACTGTCCCACCCATCTGGCATGGCTTCAATGAAACCCAAAGCCTGTGCCTTGGTGGCTGATTCAATGGCCCGCTGCTTGTCGGGGTTGTCATCCCCCAGGGTGATGTTTTCAAGGGCGCTTTCATTGAACATGACCGCATCTTGACTGACCAAGGAATAGGTTGACCGGATTGCGGCAAGGCGCAAGCTTGGCTTGTCCGATGGGCGACATGGATGACCATCCATAGTCACCTGGCCACTGTCCGGGTCCATGCTGCGGACCAACAGCTTCATCATGGTGGATTTACCACCACCAGACGGGCCAACCAAGGCCACGATCTCGCCTCGGCGTATCTCTGCAGATAGTTGATCAATAGCCGGGCGATCAGCGCCCGGATAGGTGAAGGTTACATTGTCCCAGGCAATGACTTCAGGCCCGTTTTTTGGTGACTGCCAATCCAATGCATTGGCTGGCTCTTGAATGGTTTCTTTCAAATCCAAAATCTCAAACAAGCGGTCTGCGGCGGCACTGCCTTTTTGCACATTGTAAATCGCCATGGTCACAGCCTTGAACGCAGGAATCAATTGGTAGAAGAACAAAACAAACCCCACCAAGGCAGCGCCTGTCATTCCTTGACCCGTCAAGACCACTGAACCACCATAGAGCAGAATCATCAAGAGGGTTCCCACCCCAATGACCTCTGAGATGGGGCTTGCCAAATCCCGCTTGCGGTGAACGGCTTGCGTAGCATGCATGGCAGATTGATTGATCTGGCTGAATTGCTGCTGTGTCGCTGTCTCTGTCTGGTACGCCTGAATCAGGTTCAGTCCACTCAAGGTTGACTCCATGGAAGCCAGCACTCGACCCAGGGCAGATTGAGCCGTGGATGATTTGCGTTTGAGCTTCTTGCCAACCACATGCAGCAGCCAGGCACTCAAGGGGGCAACCAGCAGAATGAACAGCGTCAGCTTCACACTCATGGCAAGCAGAATAGCCAACGAACCCAGGATGATCAATGGCTCTCTAACCAAGAGCTCCAAGCCTGTCAAAACGGCCCACTCAATCTCAGTTACATCGGTGGATGCGCGGGCCAGGATGTCGCCCTTGCGTTGATCGCTCATGGTCCCTGGCGATAGCTTTAGCACCTTGCGATGAATGGCAGAGCGCAGGTTGGCAGCGATCTGTGATCTGAGCGTGGCCATCTGCCACATGGCACCATAGCGGAGCACAGCCTTGATGACGAAGATGCCCATGGCCGCCAAACAGATGCGCCACAAGATGCCCATTGGGCCATAAGCCTTGATGCCCAAAGTCACCCCATAAGCAAGCCAGGCATGCAGACTGTCCACATCCTGAATGACCTGAGGCCGGGCATTCAGCTGCTGGGAACTGTCCAATATGATATCCATCACCGGAATGATCATCCCAATCCCAACCAAGGACATGATGGTGTAGCCAACATACAATAGGCCGGCAACCAAGGCAGAGGATTTTGCAGAGCCGGCGTGGCTCAATACACGAACAAAGGGAGACATGGGGACGAAGGTACTGAGTTCAGGATGGGATGCATCAGGGTGATGCATTTATAACGCCAACATCTACCTTTGTCGCATGGAGACAACGAGGCAGAAAAAAATCGCATCCGTTTTGCAACAAGATTTGGCAGAGATCTTTCAGCTCGTTGCAAAGTCAACTTTCACAGGCACCCTGATCACCGTCAGCAAAGTGCGCGTCACACCCGACCTGGGGCTTTGCAAAGTCTACTTGTCTGTTTTTCCAACCAAATACAGCGATGAAGTCATGGTGCATGTTGAGGCCAATGCACCTGCGCTTCGCCATGAGTTAGGTCAACGGGTTCGTCACCAACTCCGCGTGGTTCCCAACTTGAAATACTACTTGGACGACAGCATGGACTACCAAGAAAATATCGAACGCCTACTCAAAGGCGGTGGAGAAAACCCCATTCGGTGAAGGGACTGCCTGCAAAACTTGGATGGCGAATGGTCATCAGCCGCCGCCTGAGCGGAACAGTAACTCGTTCAGCTGCTGCGGGCATCATGGTTGGAACCGCTGCTATGATGGTGGTCCTTTCTGCCTTCAATGGTTTAGAAAACCTGATCCGACAGAATTACAACATCGTCCATCCACATGTCAGCATCCTGCCACTTGATGGGACAGGCCTGGCCTGGGACGAGGCTTTGGATGCACTGTTGGCGCACCCCGACATTGCGGATTTTGAACCGGTACTGGAACAGCAGGCCTTGTTGAAGCATGGCGAGCAAGAAGCCCTGGTCACGCTGGTGGCCGTTCAACGGTCCTTTGTTACCCCCCATGCAGGCACTGATCGCTGGACCGACAGCTTACTGACAGCCAATCCCGACCACTGGGGCAGTCGATCCGCCTTGGTAGGCAGAGGCGTCGCCATGAAAATGGGGATCAACAGCCATGGTCTAGGGTCCATTGTGCAAGCCATGTGGCCTGAGAGCAATCAAGACATGAGCCGTCAAGCCCTCCAGGTCGACGGCATATTTTTCGCCCACCCACAAGTTGATGAGCACGTGGTACTCATTCCCTTAGCTAGCCTTCAACAGTGGACTGGTCATGAATTGAGCCAGGTGAAAGTTTGGCTGAAGTCAGGTGCTGACATGGAAGCCTTTCGCCTGGCAGCTAGAGACTACCTCTGCAAAGAACCCAAAGACTGGGAGCGGACCTTGTTCAATGTGTTGAAATCTGAACGGTTGGTGACCATAACCATCCTTGCCTTCATCGTGCTGCTTGCTTCCTTGGGGCTGTACGCGGCCACCTCCCTAATGGCCCTGGAGCGAAAGCGTGAAACGGCCACCCTGGTTGCCATGGGAATGCCCTTGACACAGGTCAAGACTGCCTACACCTGGGGTGGGCTGTGGATGAGCATCCTAGGGGGGGGCTTCGGACTCCTCATGGGCCGTGCCATCATCGCTGGGCAATCAACTTTTGGTTGGCTGAGCTTAGGCCAAGGTTACATCGTGGATGCCTACCCTGTTGCCTGGTCATGGACATTCGCTTGGCTCACCTGGGGCTTTGTGGTCATGGTTGGAACCCTGCTTGCCTGGATGGCAGCGCAGCGCATACGGCCTCAAACTGAATTGCTCCGCTAAGGCATCAATGCCTTTGCTTTCTCAGCCTCAAAAATCGCTGCATAATCTGTCACGATAGCATCCAAGGTGTCAAAGACCTCCTGGCTATCATTGGACGTCACCAATGCCATCCTGAATGGCTTGAAATGCGGGAAGTTTCGGAAGTAGTTGCCGTAGTGGCGTCGCATCTCAATGCGACCTAGGTCATCCCCCTTCCAAGCGATAGACATTGTCAAATGCTGCCTTGCTGCATCCACCCTGGCTTGCAAAGATGGCGGAGCTAAATACTCACCCGTTGCCATGAAATGCTTGATCTCATTGAATATCCATGGGTAGCCAATGGCTGCACGGCCAATCATGATGCCGTCAACGCCATAGCGATTCTTCATAGCCACAACTTTTTCTGGGCTGTTCACATCACCATTGCCAAATATGGGGATATGCATGTGCGGGTTGTTCTTTACCTCGCCAATCAGGCCCCAATCTGCCTCGCCCTTGTACATCTGAGCACGCGTGCGCCCATGAATTGAGAGGGCTTGAATGCCAACATCTTGCAGTCGTTCAGCCACATCCACAATGTACTTGGTGTTGGCATCCCAACCCAGGCGGGTTTTCACCGTCACGGGCAGGTCCACTGCCTTAACAATGGCTTCTGTCAGACGAACCATCTTAGGGATATCCTTTAAGATACCTGCCCCGGACCCTTTGCCCGCCACCTTCTTTACGGGGCAACCAAAATTGATGTCAATGATGTCAGGGCCTGCCTTTTCACAAATGGCTGCGGCCTCTTGCATCTCTTCCAGGTCATTGCCAAATATCTGAATGCCAATAGGGCGTTCGTATTCAAAGATGTCCAACTTGGCCACAGACTTGGCCGCATCGCGAATCAATCCAGAAGATGAAATAAACTCCGTGTACATCACATCTGCACCATGCGTCTTGCACAATTTGCGAAAGGGGGGATCACTCACATCCTCCATGGGAGCGAGCAACAAAGGGAAATCTCCCACCGGTATATCGGCAATTTTGACCATCTAAAATTCCTGTGCGACTTTTGACAAAATTACGCCATGAAAGCACAGAGCCAATCCTTCACCAAGATCTCCCTGACCTTCATTGGGCTCATCATCGTTTCCACTGTGGTCATGTTGCTCATTGGCAGCTGGCTAACCACGATGATTGATGGCCCAAAGGGGATGAATTTGATCATCTTGCAGTGGTTCACTACAATCGGAGCCATGCTTATTCCCGGCTACTGGCTGTTCAAACAGGTCAAATCAACTGGTCAACAAGGCCCCCTAACGCTGACCGTCACCCTGTCTGCCATCGGCCTGTTCAGCTTGTGGATGCCATTGGCTGAGTATGCCATGAATGGCTTGTTGGGCTTAGCTGAGGCAAGCAACATCTCCTGGGTACAGAAACAAATAGCAGAATCCGCAGCCCATGCAGAGCTCTTTGGTCAAATGATCTTCATGCCTGGATGGGCTTACCGCCTGATGGGCGCCCTCACCGTCATCCTATTGCCCGCCATGGCAGAAGAGTACTTCTTTCGCGGAGGCATCCAGCGCTTGCTTGGTCAGATGATGAGTCATCGGCTGGCCCTGGTGCTTACAGCCCTGGTTTTCAGTCTTGCCCATGGCCTTCCCCTGCAAGTGCCCTACCTCTTTGCTGGTGGGCTCATCATTGGCTATGCCTACCAAGTCACAGGTAAGCTTTGGGTCCCTATGGCCGCACATGCGCTTCACAATGCCATTGTCTATGGCCTTGTCGTGCAAGGCGGGCCCGAACGGCTCAGCGGGGATCACAGCATGCCTGTGTTGGCCATTGTCATCTGCAGCCTGGGAGCCATTGCAGCCAGCTATGTGGTGATTCAATCAGCCAACAAGGCATAAAAAAACCCGCTGCAAGCAGCGGGCGGTGTTTTCATTGATGAAACAGCTTACATGCTTCGGTAAAGGTCTTCAGCAGACGAAGCAGGGCTGCTAGAATACATGACCTTCAATGCTTGTGCCTTGCGCAACTCTTGTTTGATGTCAGAGATCAAACCCATCTTTACATTCACGTCAGCTTTGATAGAGACCATGAATTTGGGACGCTCTTTTTCATTGATTTCCTCGCGCTTGAGGATGACAAATGCTTGCACATCACTGACTAAGCCCAATTGGTCATCCAACTGAACACGGGGCTCAGATCCATAGGATTCGGTGTTATTGGGTGTACCCACATATATGTAGGTCGTCAAATCTTTTCGCTCAATTTTTTGAATTTCTGTTGCTTTAGGCTTCAAAACGCCAACCAACATTTCAAGATCTCTCATGGTTGTTGTCACCATGAAGAAAAATAGGAGCATGAATACAATGTCAGGCAATGATGCCGTATTCACTGCAGGTATTTCCTTGGGCTTCTTACTGCTAAACTTTGACATCAGCCTCCAATTTTAACTGGTTCTGCCTCAGAAATAATCTGTGGGTAGAACGCATTGATTTCCTTGCGGCTTTCATCGGACAGGTCCGTGTAGTCGATACCAAATCGGCGCAGTGCCAAGTCTTGGCGAAGCTCCGAATACGCAGCAATGAGTTCGTTGCGAACCGTCACATAGGTGCTGTAGTTTGTGCCTCTGTCATTTTGCATAGACAAAATCGCCTTCTTCGGGTTGTCAGAGCTTGATGGCAACTGAAGACCACGGCAGACCTCACAGGTGCCGTCGCCATTGTTGTCAATAAAGTCCTTTGCTGCTGAACGCAACTGATCAATAGATAGGTAGTCATCCTCAACTAGCAAGTCGTTGTTGGCGTTAACCAAAACCACAAAAATGTTTTTCTCCTTGATGTCATTGGACTCATCCTGTGGCTCTTCAGACCATGGTGGCAATCTGACCGCCAAGCCTTTGTCCACATCCATGGTCGTTGTAACCAAAAAGAAAATCAGCAACAAGAAGGCAATATCCGCCATGGATCCTGCATTGATCTCCGGTGTTGCGCGTTTGTTTCTTGCCATGATCGTGAGTTATTGACGCATGCCGTGGATCACGGAGTAGCCAACGGCTCCCAGACCCAGCAAGAAGGTCACATAAAAAGCATTCAAGCCAAATGAAACCCATTTGGATGTTGCTTCAGTGACATCGTTGTACGATGCGAAATCAGCGCCGCTTGCCATCAAGTAACTGATGAGGCAGACAGCGAGAAGGGCAGCAATGCTGATGGCTGTTTTGCGAAGATTCCCTGGATTGATTGCCATACCAAAGCCTGCACTAGCTAGTGCAAGCAAGGCGGTCAAAACAATCAAGATTTCCGTTGCAACAACCGCAGAACCAATAAAGATCTCACCCTCACTCCCAAGCAAAATGCCCAGTGTGGGGATTAACCCGATTAAGCCTGCTAGCACAGCAGCGCCCATGGAAATAGCCCGAGCGTTTTTCATACTGCTGTTTTTACTTGTTGGTGTGTTGAGCAATGATATCCAAGAAGGAGATGCTAGCATCTTCCATCTTGTTGACGATGTTGTCAATCATTGCAACAATAAGGTTAAAGAAAACTTGGAGGATGATGGCAGTGATCAAACCAAATACGGTTGTCAACAAAGCCACCTTGATGCCACCGGCAACAAGTCCCGGAGAAATATCTCCAGCATCTTCAATGGCGTCGAATGCGTCAATCATACCGATCACCGTACCCATGAAGCCTAACATAGGGGCCAGTGCGATAAACAATGAGATCCAAGAAACGCCGCGCTCAAGCTTGCCGTTCTCAACAGAGCCAACAGAGACAACAGCCTTGTCAACCACATTCAAACCATCGCCGGCCTTGTCCAGGCCTTGGTAGAAAATGCTAGCAACCGGTCCACGTGCATTGCGACAAACGTCTTTAGCTGCATCTACACCGCCGCTGTTCAAAGCGCTCTCAACTTCAGCAAGAAGCTTGTCGTTGTTGGTGGTGGAAAGGGTCAAGTAAATGATGCGCTCAATGGCAAGTGCCAGACCGAGGATCAAACAAACCAAAACAAAAGACATGAAGGCAGGGCCTCCATCGATGTATTGCTTTTTCAGAACTTGGGTGAACGACGCTTCCTCTTCAG
>DFSH01000083.1:9653-24483 GCA_002378565.1 Flavobacteriales bacterium UBA3442
GCTTCCTCTTCAGGGGCAGCTTCTTCATCAACTGCAACTACATTTGCAACAGCAGTGGTGTCAGCTTCAGTAGCCATGGAGTCATCGGCTGATGCCTCAACGGCAGCAGCTTCTTCGGTGGTGGCGGCAGCTTCTTCAGCTTCCTGTGCCATGAGATTGTTAGAAAACAACATCCCTGCTATTAAGAGCAGAGCGAAAACCTTTTTCATGCGTTTTATATGAGGTTAAATTTAGAGGATTGTTCTAAGGTTCACAAAAGTATGCCATTCAGGTACAATTCAAAATATCTGCACCGATTTTTTTAATTTCAGCTTGTTTTGGTCTTGTAGGTGGCCTTCTGAAGGATGGATTTGTCGATATCCGGGGTCCGTCGAATCGCATCGATGGCATCTGCCGGCTGCATGACCACCGTGAAGAGATCCAAGTGCTCTGGTCGCATGAATTGCTGTTCAACCATGCTGTCAAACATCTCAATTAGAGGATCATAGAAGCCATCTTGGTTCACAATGACCACGGGCTTGAGGTATTGACCCAGCCGCTTGAGGGTGATGGCTTCCATCAATTCTTCCAAGGTACCGCAACCACCAGGCAAGGCAATGATGCCTTCTGTATCATGCATCAACAAATGTTTGCGTTCGCGCATATTCTCGACCTGAATCAGCTCTGTCAAGCCCGGATGATTGACTTCATTGGCGAAAAGAAAGGCTGGCATGACGCCTTGAACCTTGCCACCAAGAGCCAGCACTGCATCAGCCACGCGGCCCATCAATCCCGTTTTCCCGCCACCATAAACCAGGGATGCTCCTGCTTCAACAAGGCTAGCAGCCACTTGATCTGCGCCAAGCAAATGCTTCTCGGATGACATGGCTGATGAGGCACAATAAACGGTGATACGGGCTTGGTTCAGGTCTTTCATGGGGCAGTCAAATTGGCCCTGCAAGGTACAAGTCCACAAGCATTCAGAAACTACCTTTGAACCACCATGAAACAACTCGCCATTATTTCTGCCATCATTTCAAGCCTTGTCATGATCCTGTTGTGGGTCCTTGGCTTCTTCACAACCCTGATCATTCAAAATGGCCATGAAGGAGGCTATGAGCTGGCTGGCTATGTGCATGAAGGGCCCTACAAGACCCTTGGGAAGTCCTTTGAACGCTTGGATTCCACAGCTGAATCGCTTGGCCTTCAAATGACTGACCGGGTCGGGCTGTATTACAACAACCCCAAAGACGTGCATCAAGATAGCTTGCTAAGCTTTGTTGCCGTGGTGATGGCAGAAGAAGGCTTTGCCATTGGCAACATGGATCTGGCAGACCTCATGCAAGAATCCATCCCCTACGGGCAAGCCATCTACATTGACTTCCCTAGTGATCAGCCATTGAGCCACCTGATTGGCCCCCTCCGTTGCTACCCGTTACTCAATGACCGCGCAGAGGCAGAGGGATGGGTGAGCAGTACGGTTTTTGAGCTTCATGGCAGTGATTACATTCGCTATGTAATGCTTCGATGAAACGCCAACGATTCCCTTGCATTTGATGGATGAATCAGCCATTTCTGCCAGCCATCTGGTCCTTGTGACAGCGATCTCCCACACCCCAGCAGGTGAAGGCATTTCATTGGACGACAATGGCCTGATTCACGACCTGTCTTAAAGCCTGTCTTTTCGTTTCAACCCTTGGGCGGCATGTGCCAACCTGCTGGTTCCTTCGATGCCTTTCTCCCTTGAGAGTTGTGTGATTTACCATTCAACAAGCTGGACACCAGGGTCAACACAATAGAGAACCCAAGGGCTGACCAAAAGCCTTCCACATTGAAGCCTCCAACCCAACTGCTGGCAATCAGAATGACGATGGCATTGATCACCAAAAGGAAGAGCCCCATTGAGACCACCGTCAAGGGGATGGTCAATAAAACAAGCAAAGGCTTGATGGTGGCATTGAGCAAGGTCAAAAGCAAGGCAACCCAAATCGCTGTCGAAAAATGGTCCAAAGTCACCGATGACATCACAGCATCCGTCACGGTGATGCACAATGCCAGAATGAGCATTTTCAGCCAAAATGGCCTGTTGTCTCTTCGTTGGTTGAATAATAGCATGTAGCAAAACTAAGCAATTGCCCTACATTGCAGGATGCAAAAAATTGTCGCCATGGCAGCCCTGAGTCTTCTAGTCCTAGCCTGCCAGACCACCCCGTCTAACCCTGCAAACAGACAAGTTATGGACCCACACAGTCACGCCCGACCCGCACAAGCCATCATGACGCATTTGGATTTAGCTATGGCTGTGGATTTCCGTGCTAAGGCCATCATTGGCACTGCCTCGATCACCTTTGATTGCCATGATGCCGACAGCATCTTTCTAGACAGTGATGGTTTAATCATCCATTCCATCACCGTGGATGATAAACCCGTAGACTGGCTTCATGGGGAAGCCAATGAGCTCTTAGGACGAGGTATCTGCATTGTGCCATCAGAACCTGTCACTGGCACCTATGTGGCAGACATTCACTATGCCTCCGCACCTGATGCAACCGCCCTGCAATGGCTGCGCCCAGAACAGACCAATGGCAAAACACAGCCCTTTCTCTTCACCCAAAGCCAAGCCATTCTTGCCAGAACTTGGATCCCTTGCCAGGATGGTCCAGGCGTGCGGTTCACCTACCACGCCAGTGTGAAAGTGCCATCGGGCCTCATGGCCGTGATGAGCGCCACCAACCCCACAACCATTGCAGAGGACGGGGTGTACGAGTTTGACATGCGTCAACCCATCCCTAGCTACCTCATGGCATTGGCCGTTGGCGATCTGGCCTTTCAGTCCACAGGCCCGCGAACAGGTGTCTACGCTGAGCCCGCTATTTTAAAAAAATCTGCCTGGGAATTTGCAGAAACTGAAGCCATGATTCAAGCGGCAGAGGCATTGTATGGCCCCTATGCATGGGACCAATACGATTTGTTGGTGCTGCCTGCCTCCTTCCCCTTTGGTGGCATGGAAAATCCCCGTTTGACCTTTTTAACGCCCACAGTGATCACCGGTGACCGGAGTTTGGTCTCCCTGATTGCGCATGAACTGGCACACAGCTGGAGCGGCAACCTGGTCACCAATGCCACATGGAATGACTTCTGGCTCAATGAGGGCTTCACCGTCTACTTTGAGCATCGCATCATGGCCGCCGTCTACGGCGAAGACTACGCCAACATGCTCAGGGCATTGTCCCATGCAGGGCTCGTGGACGAAGTCAATGAGATGATGGTAAAGCACCCAGAGGACAGCAAGCTAGACATTGCCCTGGAGGGGCGCAACCCCGATGATGCCATGACCGCCATTGCCTACGACAAAGGCTTTCATTTCTTGCTCTTGGTAGAGGAAGCCGTTGGCAAAGAAACCTTTGACGCCTTTTTAACAACGTATTTCCAAGATCACCAGTTCAAGTCTATGACAACCGATCGCTTCATTGCCTACCTCAAGGATCAATTGCTTGACGCAGCAACCTGGGAGCAGATTCGTGGTGAAGAATGGGTCTACGGTACGGGGCTTCCGGACAATTGCCCCGTTTTGCCGCCCCTCAGGTTTGAAGCAGTGGACCTGGCCCTTGATGGCTTCCTTTCTGAAGGTTCACTCATGCCTCAAGATCAATGGACCACCCATGAATGGCTGCGTTTTCTGGATCAATTGGGAAACAAGGGGGCGAATCTATCACAGGTCACCGCCCTTGATGGCATGTACCATTTGACAGCATCCAGCAACGCTGAGATTCAAGCTGCCTGGTTTGCCTTAGCAATTCCTTTGCAATACCGTGGGGACGGCTTCCAAACAGTTGTGGAGCAATTCCTGACATCGGTTGGTCGTCGCAAGTTCTTGACGCCAACCTACAAGGCAATGCTGGAAGCAGGTGATCAAGATTGGGCCATGACCATTTACCAAGCAGCACGACCTGGCTACCATGCCGTGGCAACCCAAACCATGGATGACCTCCTGGGTTTCAAGCCAGCTTCCTGAAAACCTGCTGGATTATACCACTCGCCTGAGCTGCTCCCGCAACGCATTGCGCAGCGTTTGCAATCGCCCAAATTTCTCAAGCAATGCTTGCTTGTCTGAATCATCTGTCGCTTGCAAAGTGGCGATGATGTCCTTCACGTAGCGATCAATGGTGGCCTCCTTGAAGCGAAGTATCGACTGCTGAATGTGAAGACTTAAACTCTCCACCGGATTCGCTACCATGATTTCCTTTTTCTCCCACTGCGCCAATTGGTACTTCTCTGCATGCAAATCTGCTACCAGGCTGACCAATGATTGATCGGGGTAGCGAAGCAGTTCATCCGATGTCATCAAATGCCTTCGCTCATCCCAGGCATGGGATATCAAATCAAAGAGTTGCTGGTAAGGAGCGTGAGAAAAGTCCATGTTATCCGATAAAACTTCTTCGATGATGAAGGTTCCCGATTTCTCCGTCAAGGTCTTGCCTTCTTGCTCAGGGTCCGGAATCTCTATGGCTGTTTCACCATGCTGAATCAACGCCTTCATAAGGGATTCCTCAAAGGCTGGCGGGCGCTGAGTCGGTGCACTTGCTTCAACGGGGGTGAGTGTAGGTGCTTGTTGAGGCTGGCGTCGATTGACTTCTCGGGATGCTGCAGCCTGCAATCGACTGAGTTCATCATGCAGGGTTTGCTCATCCATGCCCAATTTCCTTGCCGTGGCGCGAACGTATTCTTCACGCAAAATTGGGTTGGGGATCTTTGAAAGGCTTAATGCCAAATCCTTTTTTGCCTCTGCGCGTTCAATGGGATCATCCCCGGCCTCTACCAGCAAAATGTCTGATTTGAAGACCATGAAATCTTGTTCATGCTCGGTCAAGTAGGCTTGCAGGGCTTCTGCATCCATGCTCTGAGCTAGAGAGTCTGGATCTGCCCCTTCAGGCAATGGCACGGCCCTAACCAGCAGGCCTTCAGCCAGCAACAAATCGATGCCCCGAAAGGATGCTCGTAAACCCGCTGCATCCCCATCAAAGAGCAAGGTCACATTGTTGGTCAGGCGTTTGATCAAGCGAATCTGATCCAGCCCCAAAGCTGTACCCGATGAAGACACCACGTGCTGAACCCCTGCTTGATGCATGGCCAGCACATCGGTGTAGCCTTCAACAATGAGGCAGCGGTCTTTTTTTGCAATGGCTTGCTTGGCCTGATACAGGCCGTACAACACCTTGCTTTTGTGGTAGATGTCTGACTCCGGGCTGTTAAGGTATTTCGCTGTTTTCGCCTGGCTGTCAAGGACGCGCCCACCAAAGCCTATGATCCTTCCACCCATGTTGTGTATGGGGAACATCACACGGCCCCAGAATCGATCCACCGGGCTGCCGTTCTCACGGTCAATGCACAGGCCCGATTTAACCAGGTAGGTCTTCACAAAGCCCGACTTGATGGCTGCATCATGCAAAGCGCCACGCGATTCCAGCGCATAGCCAAGCATGAAGGACTTGATGATCTCGTCCGTGAATCCTCGGTTTCTAAAATAGGTCAGGCCGATGGCCTTGCCTCTGTCGTGCTCCCACAACCACTCCGTGAACTGCTTGGCAGCAAATGCCGTGACGGCAATCAAACTCTCTCGCTCACTTTGCGCATCCATTTGCTCCTGAGACTGCTCCTCTTCCTCGATCTCAATCTGGTATTTTTCAGCAATCCACCGCAGGGCTTCAGGGTAGGACATTTGCTCATGCTCCATCAAAAAAGACACAGCAGAACCGCCCTTACCTGAGGAGAAGTCTTTGAAAATCTGCTTGGACGGAACCACATAAAAAGACGGTGTCTTTTCATTGGTGAAGGGGCTCAGTCCGCGGAAGGATGAGCCACTTTTTTTCAAGGTCACAAAGTCACCGACCACCTCCTCGATTCGGATGGCGTCCATGATTTTGTCAATGCAAGCGGTGGTGATTCTTCCCATGATAGAAAGGTCAAGTTAAGACCATAATGTCACTCAAGAGCGGCGACTTGCGACAAAGTCCACCAGGGCTTTCAAGGACTCCTTGGAAGCTGAATCAGGCAAGGCCTGCAAGTGAGTCAATGCCTCGTCCTGCCATTGTCGCATGCGCTTGACTGCATAACGTACACCGCCAAGTTCAACCACGGTTGACATCAAGGACGCCACGGCCCGTGGGTCATTGTTTTTTTTCTTGACGATACCAACCATCTCTCGGCGTTGACTGGCATTGGCCATGGACAGGGCATGAATCAGTGGCAGGGTCATTTTCTGCTCCTTCACATCAATACCTGTGGGCTTACCCGTCGTTGCGAATCGATCAAAATCTAAGAGGTCGTCTTGGATTTGAAAGGCCATTCCCAGTGCCTCGCCAAAAGCCCTGGCCATTGCTTGCGCAACTTCATCTGCATCCACACTGGCTGCGCCGGCAACACAACAAGCTGCCATCAACGAGGCAGTTTTCTGACGGATAACATCCTCATAAACGGCCTCATCGATGTCCAATCGCCTTGCCTTGGCTAATTGAAGCAACTCGCCTTCCGACATAGCCTTGACTGCTTGACTGACATGACCTAGGAGGTCGTGATCCTTGTGTTCCACAGCAAGAAGCAAAACCCTGGACAGCATGTAATCACCCACCAGCACAGCCACCTTTTTTTGCCAGAGAGCTTGGATGCTGTAACTGCCACGACGCAGCAGGGACTGATCAACCACATCGTCATGCACAAGGGTTGCTGTGTGCATCAACTCCACAAGGGTTGCCGCCCGGGTGCTGCGTTCACTGACGCTACCATTCAGGGCCTTAGCCATCAAGAAGACCAAGGCAGGTCGCAATCGCTTGCCCTTCTTTTTGATGGCATACTTGAGGATGACATTCAACAAGGGCACATGGCTGGCAAAGGCCTTGGGAAAGACCTTGTCAAAGTGAGCCAATTCTGATTGTATGGATGTTTGAAAGGTCATTTGATGCCTCGTTCTTTGGTTATCTGCTCATAGGCAGTCTGAATTTTTCTGAAGGTTGCTTCCGCTTCAACCACAACATCCTTGCCCATCCCAATCACCGCATCGGGATGGTATTTTTTGACCAATCGACGGTAGGTTGCCTTGATGTCCTTGTCTGTGCTGGTGCGCGATATGCCCATCACTGCATAGGGGTCGTACTGCTGAATCCTGGAATGCATGGCATGCAATCGCTGGAAATCTAGTTGACCCAGGCCAAGGTACCTGGCAATTCTGGCAATTTGAGCCTGCTCAGCCTGCTTGAGTGATCCATCAATCACGGCCAATTCAAAGAGGAAATTGACAATTTGAATGCGGCCTTGCAGGGCCATGTGTTGTCGAACTTGTGCACAAACCAGGGTGATTTTTGGACGGGACTTCGCCAAATCATTGAACACCACGAAGCTGGCATTCGCCTTGTCTGCACCAAACCATCGCTTGAACTGCTCACGCACATGGTTCAGCTCCCTGGGGTCGATTTGGCCATCAGCCTTCATAACCATGGATGCAAGCACCAAAAGGCTGGCATGGAAATCGCCTTCGGAGGTGATGAACGGTTTGCCTTGCCCCTCATTGGATCCAAAAAGGTCTCCCACTGCATTGCCTAATGCTGCGCCCAACAGAGCTCCAATGGGTCCGCCAAAGGTCCAACCAAGGAATCCACCACCCAGAATATTTCGCCAGTTCATGGCGCAAATTTACAACCCAAGCGGGGCTGAATTGCTTAACTTAGGTACCAAGCAAAGAAACATATGCCACCAATGATTGCTACCAAGAGTAGCATGGTGGATCCGGCCGATTCATTATCCTTAGCCTCCTCAGCGAGCTTTCTTTCGCGGCGCTGTCGAAGCCATTGCTGTCGTCGCGTTTCGCGTTGTTCTGACTCTGTTGACATAAGTGTTGATTTAGCGTTGTTTAGGTGTCCTTAAGTTACCTAAATTTTTACATACGACCCAAAGCACATTGGCCAATGTTTTCAACATCAAGGTTTTGCATAAAAAAACCCGCAACAATGTTGCGGGTTGTAAGGGTAATTATTAGGGTAATTAAGACCCGCAGGCCTCGCAATCGTCTGGATTATCAATGGAGCAAGCCAGAATTTCTTCTGGTGTGTAATCAATGTTCACGGATTTAACTGCGGGCTTTTTGGCAACCTCGACAGCAACCTTGACGGCGGTGTCCTCTATTTTGAATGCCTCATCATCAGCCATTGTTTCCAGCTGCTCTTTGACAGCAACCTTGACATTCGCATCTTCTAGCTTGAATGCTTCATCATCAGGAATCTTCTCCACCTTCTTTTTGACGGTGAACTTGATGGCTGCAGATGCAGCTTTGGTCCGCAGGTAATACATGCCCGTTTTGAGACCTTTCTCCCATGCGTAAAAGTGCATGGATGTGAGTTTGCCCATGTTGGGTGACTCCACAAAGAGGTTCATGGACTGAGACTGGTCAATGAACATGCCGCGGTCAGCAGCCATGTCAATGATGTCCTTCATGCTCATTTCCCAGACGGTGAGGTAAAGCTCCTTAATGTTGTCAGGGATGCAGTCAATGTTTTGAATGGATCCGTTGTTGGCCATCAGGGCATTTTTCACTTCATCATCCCAAAGACCTAGGGAAACCAAGTCTAAGAGAAGGTGCTTGTTCACCACAATGAACTCGCCAGAAAGCACCCGACGGGTGTACAGGTTGGTGGTGTAAGGCTCAAAGCACTCATTGTTGCCAAGGATCTGTGAGGTGGATGCCGTTGGCATGGGTGCCAGCAGCAAGGAATTTCTCACGCCTTCCTTTTTTACCTCTTTACGCAAGGCTTTCCAATCCCATCGGCCGCTCAAATCTTCCTCAGATACGTTCCACATGTTGAATTGGAACTCGCCTTTAGACATGGGTGAGCCTTCAAAGGTTTCATAAGCTCCATCTTCCTTTGCCATGTCACATGATGCCTTAACCGCTGCGAAATACAAAGTTTCAAAGATGTCCTTGTTCAATTGCCTGGCCTCATTGGATGTGAAAGGCATTCGCAGATTGATGAAGGTGTCAGCCAATCCCTGCACGCCAATGCCAATCGGTCGGTGGCGCATGTTGGAATTCCTAGCTTCAGGCACTGGGTAGTAGTTCTGATCAATGACAGCATTGAGGTTCTTTGTCACCTTGTACGCCGTTTCGTAAAGGAATTGGTGATCAAATACGCCATCGACAATGTACTTCGGCAGCGCAATGGAGGCCAAATTGCATACCGCTACCTCATCAGGTGCCGTGTACTCCATGATCTCTGTGCAGAGGTTGGAAGAGCGAATCGTTCCCAGGTTTTTCTGGTTGGATTTGCTGTTGCAGGCATCCTTGTAAAGCATGTAAGGTGTGCCCGTCTCAATTTGAGATTCCAAAATCTTGGTCCACAACTCACGTGCCTTGATGACCTTTTTAGCCTTGCCAGCCTTTTCGTAACTGGTGTACAGCTTTTCAAAGTCGTCCCCATAGGTGTCGTACAGACCCGGGCATTGGTTCGGGCAAAGCAAAGACCAATCGGCATTCTCCTTGACCCGCTTCATGAAGAGATCCGAAATCCACATGGCATAGAACAGGTCACGTGCACGCGCCTCCTCATTGCCGGTGTTTTTCTTCAAGTCCAAGAAGTCAAAAATGTCTGCATGCCATGGCTCGAGGTACATGGCAAAGGATCCCTTGCGCTTGCCGCCACCTTGGTCTACATAACGGGCGGTGTCATTGAACACACGCAACATGGGAACCAGGCCATTGGATGTACCGTTGGTACCTCGAATGTAAGATCCCTTGGCGCGCACATTGTGCAAGCTCAGGCCAATGCCACCAGCGCTCTGGCTGATTTTTGCGCATTGTTTGAGTGTGTCATAAATGCCATCAATGCTATCGTCTTGCATCTGCAAAAGGAAGCAGCTGGACATCTGTGGCTTTGGTGTTCCTGCATTGAACAGTGTGGGTGTGGCATGGGTGTACAGCCCTTTTGACATGCCTTGGTAGGTGGCGATGGCTGCGTCAATGTCATCCTTGTGGATGCCAACAGCGACACGCATCAACATGTGCTGTGGACGTTCTGCAATCTTGCCTTCCATGCGGAGCAGGTAGGACCGCTCCAAGGTTTTGAAACCAAAAAAATCGTAGCTGAAATCGCGATCGTAAATCAAGGTTGAATCCAGCAACGCCGCATTCGTTTTGATCAACTCAATGACATCGTCTGCAATCATGGGAGCGTACTTGCCCGTTTTGGGGTTGACGTATTCGTGCAAGGCCGTCATCGTTTCAGAGAAAGACTTGTTGGTGTTTTTGTGCAGATTAGAAACCGCAATCCGAGCAGCCAACAAGGCGTAGTCCGGATGACGGATGGTCATGGCTGCAGCTGTCTCTGCTGCAAGGTTATCCAATTCACTTGTAGACACCCCATCATAAAGCCCTTCAATAACTCGTTGAGCCACTGACACGGAATCAATGTGTTCTGAAAAACCATAGCACAGTTTCTGAATCCTGGCGGTAATCTTATCAAATTTGATGGCTTCTCTGCGGCCATCACGCTTAATCACATACATCATCTTAGGTCATGTGTAAGGGTTAAAAGTCGCTGTCAAAGTCAAAGGCGTTGGCGGATTCGCCCACGGCTTCTCCCACGCCTGCTTTGCGGTATTCCGCAACGCGTTTTTCAAAGAAATTGGTCTTGCCCTCCAGGGAAATCATATCCATGAAATCGAAGGGGTTATCTACGTTGTAGACATTGTCACATCCCAGCTCGCGCAGCAAGCGGTCCGCAACAAACTCAATGTATTGTATCATCAAGCGATTGTTCATGCCAATCAAATCGACGGGCAAGGATTCAGTGATGAAGATGCGCTCAATGTCAAGGGCTTCTGTGATGATTTGCTTGATGCGATCCTTTGGAACCTTGTTGATCAGGTGCTCGTTGTGCAGGTGAACAGCAAACTCACAATGGCTGCCCTCGTCGCGAGATATCAATTCATTGGAGAAGGTCAAACCCGGCATCAAGCCACGCTTCTTCATCCAGTAAATGGAGCAGAAGGCGCCAGAGAAAAAGATGCCTTCCACCGCGGCAAAAGCAATCAATCGCTCAGCAAAAGAGGGGGACTCAATCCATTTCAAAGCCCAATCCGCTTTTTGCTTGATGGCTTCAAAATTGTCAATGGCGTTGAAAAGCTTGTCGCGCTCATCAGCGTCTTTCACATAGGTGTCAATCAACAAAGAGTAGGTCTCTGAGTGAATGTTCTCCATCATGATTTGAAAGCCATAATAGAATTTTGCTTCCGTGTACTGCACTTCATTGATGAAGTTCTCTGCAAGGTTCTCATTCACAATGCCATCAGAGGCAGCAAAGAATGCCAGGATGTGCTTGATGAAGTATTTTTCGTCATCACTGAGCTTGGTCTCCCAGTCCACCAAATCTTGGTGCAAATCAATTTCTTCAGCTGTCCAGAAGCTGGCTTCGGTCTTTTTGTACATCTCCCAAATGTCATTGTGCTCGATTGGGAAGAGCACAAAACGGCCTGAATTGGCCTTCAGTATGGGTTCTTGGGTGGGTAATGTTGTTGACATAAGGGCAATAAATAGCCGTCGAAACGGCTGTTAGAATGTTGTTTATCAGCACCTTAAGGCTTAGGTCATGCGGTTCTGTCTCACGCTACTCCCTTAGGTGCTCTACAAAACTTGCTCGTTTTGATTCCTCACGCAAGGGATAGATTTGAACATTCTGCTGGAGTTGTCAACAAGTGGATTTTTCCAAACAACCAAATTCTCAATGGTGCCAAGGCTTGGCCAAATTCCAAATTTCACGGGACTTTTTTTTCAACCAATTTTACTCAGCTCCCCGGCTTACCGGGAAGAGAAAAACCTTCACTTGGTTCCGTCATTTTCCCTAGAAAGGGCTTCATGCACCAACTCTGCCTCGTCTATCCAATCTTGACCGTAAGCGCGAACCAGGGGATTTTTCAAAAATCGAAAGACAGGCAATTTCAGCGATTTTCCCAGCTCACATGCGGGCGCACAGAGGTCCCATTGGTGTACATTCAAGGCGTCATACTGGCTGAACTGGCTGACCCTGATGGGGTATAGATGGCAGGACAAGGGCTTGATAAAATCAATATCCCCAGCGGTATGCGCCTGCTCGATACCGCATTGTGCCACCCCCTTGTCGCTGAAGGTTACAAAGGCGCATTCCTTGCCTTCAACCAACGGTGTGACATCCTCACCATCGCTATCAATCACCGATGTGCCTTGTTCCTCAATGGCAGCAATGCCTTCGGGACGCAAATACGGCTTGACCGAAGGGTAGATACCCTTGAGCACCTGCACCTCATCCTTGGAGAGTGGCGCACCTGCATCTCCCTCAATGCAACAGGCTCCCTTGCAGCGACTGAGGTCACAACAAAAAGCGTCTTCAAATACGGCTCTGGAAGAAAGGGTCTTACCTATAGAAATCATGATGGGTTAAAGGTACATCCTGTCTGCAAGCTGACTACCTTTACCACTCAATTACAACGCACATGGATTTCACTCAGATTTTGTCAGCCACCATGGTCCTCTTTGCCGTCATCGACATCGTAGGCAGTATTCCCATCATCATTACCATGCGTGAGCAGGTGGGGCATATCCAGTCGGGAAAGGCCACAGTAGCAGCCACACTTATCATGGTGATTTTCTTGTTTGCCGGGGAAGATTTACTCAATCTGTTTGGGGTAGATATTGAATCGTTTGCCGTGGCAGGTGCTTTGGTCATGTTCTTCCTTGCCCTGGAGATGATCCTGGGTGTCCGCATCTACAAAGAATCCGAGCCCAACTCCGCATCCATTGTCCCCATTGCCTTCCCCTTGCTTGCAGGCGCCGGAACCATGACCACATTGATCTCATTGCGTTCAGAATTTGAAGTCATCAACATCATCATCGCCATCTTTGTCAATGCCCTTTTGGTCTATATCGTTCTGAAAAACACCGAGCGCTTTGAACGTCTGTTGGGCAAAAATGGCATCGCCATTCTACGGAAAGTTTTTGGCATCATTATCATGGCTATTTCCGTCAAACTTTTCACCACCAACCTTTCAGCACTTATCTGACATGGCTCAACCTGAAGACGCATTCAAAGCAGTAATCTCCCACGCGAAGGAGTATGGTTTCATCTTCCAAAGCAGTGAGATCTATGACGGCCTGAGCGCCGTGTACGACTATGGTCAAAACGGCGTCATGCTGAAAAACAACCTCAAGTCCTATTGGTGGCGGTCCATGGTTCAACTGCAGGAAAACATTGTAGGCTTGGACTCTGCCATTTTCATGCACCCCTCCGTTTGGAAGGCCTCCGGTCATGTGGATGCATTCAATGACCCATTGATTGACAACAAAGACAGCAAGAAGCGCTACCGCGCAGACGTTTTGGTGGAAGATCACGTGGAAAAGCTGAAGCAAAAAGCTGACAAGGAAGTGGCAAAGGCTGCCAAACGGTTTGGCGAAAGCTTTGATGCAGAGATGTACCGCTCAACCAACCCGCGGGTAATGGGCTACCTCAGCAAGGCAAAGGATGTCATGGACCAGTTTGTGGCCTGCCTGGAAGCAGAAGACCTTGAAGGCGTCAAGCAGGTTATCATTGATGCCGGCATCAAATGCCCCGTCAGCGGGTCCGATAAATGGACCGACGTGCGGCAATTCAATTTGATGTTTGGCACCAAAATGGGGTCGGTGGCAGAAGGCGCTGTTGACTTGTACTTGCGACCTGAAACAGCGCAAGGCATTTTTGTGAACTTCCTCAATGTGCAGAAAACGGGTCGCATGAAGATCCCCTTTGGCATTGCTCAAATTGGCAAGGCCTTTCGCAATGAAATCGTGGCCCGTCAATTCATCTTTCGCATGCGAGAGTTTGAACAAATGGAGATGCAATTTTTTGTCAAGCCTGGCACAGAGATGGAGTGGTACAATCACTGGAAGCAAGTCAGGCTACAATGGCACCTTGCTATGGGCTTGTCTGAGGACAATTACCGCTTCCATGACCATGATAAAATGGCCCATTACGCCAACGCAGCAGCGGACATTGAGTTCCAGTTCCCTTTTGGATTCAAGGAGCTGGAGGGCATTCACAGCCGCACAGATTTTGATCTCAAGAGCCATGAGGAGCACTCGGGCAAGAAGCTTCGTGTGTTTGACCCTGAGACCAAGGAAAACTATGTGCCTTATGTGGTGGAAACATCCGTTGGCCTGGACCGGCTCTTTCTATCTGTTCTGTCTGAAAGCTTGGTGGAAGAGCCCTTGGAAAAGGGCGGGAACCGAACCCTTTTGAAGCTCCCCTACGCCTTGGCACCTACGCAAGCTGCCATTCTTCCCTTGTTGAAAAAGGATGGTCTGCCTGAATTGGCACGCCAACTGATGAAAGATTTGACTTTCGATTACCAGATGGCTTACGATGAAAAGGATGCCATTGGCAAACGTTACCGAAGGCATGATGCCATTGGCACTCCCTTGTGCTTTACCGTGGATCACCAATCGCTTGAAGATGGGACTGTTACCATGCGTGACAGAGACAGCATGTCACAGGAGCGCATTCCTTCATCAGACTTGGGGTTACACATCAAGCAACAGTGCGGTATGGAGTCCCTGTTAAAAAAACTCTAAAGGCTTATAAATCATTAGTATGCTTGAACTTTTCGTCTATCTTTGGTAGTAGATTTCAATTTTTAAACTAAAAACACACGATTATGAAAAAAGTAAGCTTTTTCTTGAGCGCGTTGGCCATGGTCGCCTTCGTAGCTTGTAACGACGCTTCTGCTGATGCAGATGCTACTGATGTAACTGAAGAAGTTGCTGAAGAGGCAACGGAAGAAGTTGCTGAAGAGGCAACGGAAG
>DFSH01000083.1:24794-31993 GCA_002378565.1 Flavobacteriales bacterium UBA3442
GTTGCTGAAGAGGCAACGGAAGAGGCAGCTGAGTAATTCGCTGCTTTCAACAACAAAAGCCGCCCAATGGGCGGCTTTTTTATGTTAAAACGTTAGCTGTCGCAATGACTTGCTCAATGGACTTAATCAGCCAATGGCGGAAGGTACTCCGTGCCAACTCCTGCCTTCATGAGAAAATCCACGCCAGACAAATCCTTGTATTCACTTTGGTACACAACCCGCGTGATGCCAGCTTGATGGATCAGCTTGGCGCATTGTCGGCAAGGGGACATGGTCAAATACAAGGTTGATCCATCTGCTGACTGAGTGCTTCTGGCAACTTTCAAAATGGCATTGGCCTCCGCGTGAAGAACATACCACTTGGTGGAACCGTCATCGTCCTCACAGGCATTATCAAAGCCTGAAGGCGTGCCGTTGTATCCGTCAGAAATGATGGTTTGATTTTTGACGATCAGCGCGCCAACTTGGCGTCGATCGCAGGTGGAAAGACGGGCCCATTCGGCTGCCATTCGCAGGTATGCCCTGTCGTATTTTTCCTGCTTTTTCATCCTTAAAATCATTGTGCCCAGAGCGGGAATCGAACCCGCACTCCAAAGGAACACGAGTTTGAGTCGTGCGCGTCTACCAATTCCGCCATCTGGGCCTTAGAAGTGGCGCAAACATAGGGAGAATTTCCTTACCTTTGCACCCCGATTTTAATCGCTGATATGATTCCTGTTTCAAAAATATTCACTGGCCGACAAACGGTTGAGCTCGCTGGCTTGATCGCTAAGTCCTATGGTAGCCCTATAGGGCAGGTGAACATTCAGCAGTTTTCCGATGGGGAATTCCAGCCGTCCTTTGATGAATCCGTTCGCGGAAGCCGGGTCTTTTTAGTGCAATCCACCACGCCCCCCGCAGACAATTTCATGGAGTTGTTGATGATGATTGACGCTGCTAAACGCGCAAGTGCCAGACATATCACCGCCGTGTTGCCCTACTTTGGGATGGCACGCCAGGATCGCAAGGACAAGCCACGGGTTCCCATCACGGCAAAGCTCTATGCAAAAATGCTTGAGGCTGCCGGTGCCACCCGCGTGATGACCATGGACTTGCATGCAGACCAAATCCAAGGATTTTTTGAAATCCCTGTAGACCACCTTTTCAGCAGTTCCATTTTCTTGCCCGACATCAAGGCTTTGAACTTGGACAACCTCACCATTGCCTCACCGGACATGGGAGGCTCCAAGCGAGCCACAGCCTATGGTAACCAACTGGGCGCCGATGTGGTAATCTGTTACAAGCAACGCAAAAAAGCCAACGTCATTGGCAAGATGACCGTCATTGGCAATGTGAAAGATCAAAACGTCATCCTGTTGGACGACATGGTAGATACAGCAGGCACCCTGACCAAGGCTGCTGATATGCTTATGGATCAAGGCGCGAAGTCGGTGAGAGCCTACTGCACGCATGGTGTGTTGTCAGGTCCTGCCTACGACCGCCTCAGCAACTCTGCCATCACTGAACTTGTCATCACTGACACTATTCCCTTGAAGGAGCCGCATGATAAAATCCGCGTTCTCAGCGTGGCCGATCTCTTTGCTTCCGTGATGAAGTCAGTTAACAGCAATCAGTCCATCAGTGGACATTTCCTTTTTTAATTTAGAATCCAATCCACATGCAATCTGTCAACATTGAAGGTACCCTTCGTACCGACCTCGGCAAGAAATACGCTAAAGCTGCTCGCGCAGAAGGACATGTTCCTTGCGTGATGTATGGCGGCGACGCCCCCATCCACTTCAGCGCACCAACGATGAGCTTCCGTGACCTGCTTTACACCAAGGAAGCGCGCAAGGCAGCCATCACCATCGACGGCACAGTCTATGAAGCCATCCTTCAGGACTCACAGTGGCATGTTGTCACTGACCAAGTTCAGCACCTTGATTTCATTCAAGTACTTGAAGGCAAGCCCGTAACCTTGGAAGTACCAATCGCCTTGATTGGCATGGCAAAAGGTGTTCGGAATGGCGGCAGCATGAAAATCATTTTACGCACCGTGCGTGTTCGTGGTTTGATCAATGACATTCCTTCATTGGTTGAGCACAACATTGAAGCGCTTAGAATTGGCGATTCCCTTCGCATGATTGAAGTAAAGAAAGGCAAGCCTTACGAAATCCTGAACATAGATTCTGCCGTTATCGTCACCGTCAAAACGTCTCGTGTAGCCGTTGAGGAAGAGGAGGAAGAAAGTGAAGGCGAAGAAGGTGCTGAAGACGGCGCTGAAAACGCTGAAAACGCTGAAGTCGCAGCTGCAGCTGAATGAAGAAATACCTGATTGTTGGTTTAGGGAATCCTGGCGTAGACTACGTCAACACCCGACACAACATCGGATTCCAACTAGTGGATGCCTGGTCTCAGGCATCCACTTTTTCGTTCAAGCCAGATCGTTATGCAGATCGGGCAGAAATCAAAATCAAGGGGAGAACCCTGGTTTTTATCAAGCCACAAACCTTCATGAACCTCTCTGGCAAAGCCGTTCGCTACTGGCTCAATGAGGAGAAAGTTCCCTTGAGCAACTTGTTGGTTTTGGTGGATGAAATCGCTTTGCCTCTGGGGCACGTCCGTCTGAAATTGCGTGGCAGCGATGGCGGCCATAATGGCTTGAAGGATATCCAAGAAGTGCTGGGTCGTCAAGACTATGCAAGACTGCGGTTTGGCATAGGGCAAGATTTTGCTAAAGGGCAGCAAATCCAGCATGTGCTCGGCGCATGGCACCCCGATGAAAGCAAGGCCATTGAGCAAGGTATTGAACGCGCTATTGAGCAAATCAAGACCTTCGTTCTAGCCGGCCCACAGCTGGCCATGACGCAGTTCAACCAATAGGGTTATTTTTATCGTATTCGGGCATTCTCTCCTAGGGACGCCCAGTAACTTTGCGCCATGAAAACATGGTTTCGGGCATTTTCGACTTTTACACTCACTTTCCTATTCGCGTTCAACACCCTGGCACAAAGCCATGGCATCCTGAATGGCCATGTCCTTAATGCCTTGAACAAGCAGGGGCTTGCTGACTGGACCGTGGAAGTGCAATCTGCCAACTTTTCTGAGAAATTCCGGACTGATTCTCAAGGTTATTTTATCTTTCGCGAGGTGCCTATTGGCCTGTGTAATGTGCGGGCTGTCAGCCCAGTGGGACAGATGCAAACCATCCATGAGGTGCGCATTTCTAACATCAAACCAAGCACCCTTTCCATCGAAGTGCATCGAAGCACTGACCTGGATGAGGTGGCCGTTGTAGCTACAGCCTTTCACGCCACGACAGAAACGCCCCTTGGCATCAAAAACATCAACTGGTCAGAGATGCAGCGCATGCCTGGATCCGTCATGGATTTAAGCAAGGTCATTCAGTCCTTTCCCGGGGTGCTCCCCAAGGCCAGCTTTGGTTACAACATCTCCCTTCGCGGTGGCAACTCCTCAGAAAATGCCTACTTACTCGATGGCATTGTCTTGCCTACGGTCAACCATTTCTCCATCCAAGGAGCAAGTGGTGGTGCGGTCAGCCTAGTCAACCTCGATCACATCCAAGGCATGGAACTCATCGCTGGTGCGTTCCCCATCCATGTGGGAGATGTCCTTTCTGGCGTATTGAACCTTGAGGGGCGCAATGCCAGGTCTGACCGGTGGGGCAGCAAATGGACCCTGGGAGCTACAGACTATGGCGTCACCTTTGAGGGGCCCGTTGGTGACAATACCTTGGTGACAGCTTCCGTTAGAAATTCCTTTTCTCAGCATTATTTCAAGCTGTTCAATATCCCTGTCCTGCCTACTTACCAGGATGCACAGCTCAGGGTCCATCACCGGATCAATGCAAACAGTGACCTAACCATCATTGGGCTTGGCGGATGGGGCAGCTACAAACTCTACCTCGAAGGCAGGGGCAGCGACGCCTTGCTTTACAATGTGGGCTACATTCCAGAAGGGGAGCAAACCACTGAAGTGATTGGCGCCCGGTACCGGAAGTTCACAGACAATGGCCAGTGGGAACTCGTCATCAGCCAAGATGCTGTGAGCAACCAAGCTAAAAAATTCATTGGCAACAGTGACCTTGAACAAGACAAGCAGATGGATTACTTGGGTGAGGAGCGGAACCGCCGAATGAACATCAAACATCAAGTTGAGTGGGGAAGCCTGACATGGTCCTATGGCGCGGGATGGGTGAATCGTCAGCAGGATTTTGACATTTGGCAATTGCGGCACAATGGCCAAGCTGTCGACACAGCCATCATTCAATCAAGCCTGAGCATCAACAGTTTGAGTGCGTTCACCCAGGTGAGTCAGCATTTCATGGACAATAAACTGATGGTGAGTGCCGGCATACGCACAGAGATGTCAGACCTGAATGCTTCGCTGACCAACCCCCTCAAGCAGCTTTCACCCCGCATGGCCATGAGCTACCACTTGAGCCAAGACTGGTCCCTGAATGCCAACTTGGGTCAATACCGTCAGTTGCCCCCCGCCATTCTCTTGGCGGCCAACCACGCCAACAACCAGGATGAATCCGTTGCCAGTACACAAGTCAGGCAAGGCGCTATTGGCTTGGAGTTCCAAAATGGCCAGACCTACCGGGTCTCTATCGAGACCTACTACAAGGCCTATGATCACGCACCCTTTCTCACAGAAAGTCGCATCCCCTTCGCCAATGCCATCGGTGCTTATGTGGCGGTAGGCGACCAAATGTCCTCACCAGATGCGGAAGGCCGGGCCTACGGCATGGAGCTTTTTCTGCAACAAAAACTCAAAGGATCCTATTGGTGGATGGCCTCTTACAACCTAGGGCATAGCGATGCCCGAAAGGCTGGAGAGCAGTGGGCGCCTAGCGTCTGGGACAGCAGACACCACATGAGTTTAACATGGGGCAAAGTCTGGGGCAAGGGTTGGCAGTTTGGTGCCAAATGGCGCTACTCATCTGGCACGGCTTACACGGCCTTTGATTCTGCCACGTCCTCATTGAAGGACAACTGGGACTTGCTTCAACGCGGCATCTTTGATTATGCCAATGTCAGTGGCAGCCGATTGGGTGGCTTTTCCATGTTGGATATCCGTTGGGACAAGACCTATGCGCGAAAGCACCACAGCTACACCTGGTTCATTGACTTGCAAAATGTCATGTCCAGCAACGTCCCCTTGATGCCCTACCTCACGGTTGTTCGTGACGCCAATGGCGACCCCATGTCCCATGAAAATGACCCCAGCCGCTACGCCCTAAAGCGGGTGCAGTCTGACACCGGTCGCCTGCTTCCCACCATCGGGATGATCTGGGAGTTCTGATCCTGATTAACTTTACTGCATGATTAACCACAGGACATCTTGGTGGGGCAAAGCTCAACAACACATGATGTGGCTGATTCCTCTGGGGGTATTCCTTTTTTACCTGGTCCTGATTGCCTGGCAAAAGGGCCTGGTAGACAGCACCGATGGGTTGATGCACTACGCCTTTGCTAAGCATGGATTCAGTCACCCGGAAGGCCTGGTAAACCATTGGGCCAAGCCCCTTTTTACTTTGATTGCCTGCTTGCCTGCTCAGGCGGGACCCCAAGGGATTGCCTTGCTCAACGCCTTGCTGATTGCCCTGGCAAGCTACTGGACCCTGC
Organism: Flavobacteriales bacterium UBA3442; assembly: GCA_002378565.1. Lineage (GTDB taxonomy): Bacteria > Bacteroidota > Bacteroidia > Flavobacteriales > Schleiferiaceae > TMED14. The sequence goes on from DFSH01000083.1 coordinate 30,425, forward strand.
GATCTGCTCGTCAACTCAACCTTGGCGCCTATGCCTTAGCCCCTCTGCTTTTGGTGGCAAGCAATGGCCTCAGCTATGTGGTGCTCGGTGGGCTGACAGAGCCTTTGTTTATCGCTGGATTTTCGCTGACCATTCACAGCGCCCTGAGGCAACGATGGTCTCTGGCTATGTGCATTGCAGGGGCTTTGGTCATGGTTCGTCCTGAAGCCATTGTGGTGTTGCCAGGCATGGGGCTCTGGGCACTCATCAGCCGACAAGGCCTGAAAGTGTTGCATGCAGCTTGGATCCCTTTGATTTACACCTTGGTTGGCGTGACCTTGTTTGGTAAAGACTTGACTTGGATCCTCAGTGATCAGCCCTATGGTGGCCAGGGAGCGGTTTATGGGCAAGGCCTATGGACGCATTACTTGACCCATTGGCAGGCATTCACATCCTTCAGTGTGATGGCTCTGGCGATCTTGGGTCTTGCCCAATCTCTCCGCCTGGGGATGAGAGCTCTGCGGTTGATCGGCGCAATGGCCATTGGCATTCTGCTTTTGCATGCCAGCCTTTGGGCATTTGGCAGCATGGGGTCCGCTGGCCTTCCTCGCACCTTGACAACCAGTTTGCCTGCACTGATATTGTTGGCTGTCGCAGGCCTGGAATGGGTTAGCAAAAGTCAGCAACGTCATGCCATCTACTGGCTGGTAGCGCTCATCACCCTTGGCGTGTTCATCATCAACAACCCCTACCCCAAAGCCTTGTCCGACCAGGAGTCCGCAGCCATCTCCCTGGCTGAATCGCTGAAAGACCATGGTCATTTTCATGGCCAGAAAGTGGCATTCCAATACGCAGCAATTGGGCATTATCTGAACATAGACCCATTTGATGACAGCAAGGGCATGAAGCTATACCATGTCAATGCTTTCAGGCCTAGCCTCAGCTTAACCTTGGGAGATCTGATCATCCATGACAATGTCACAGGCCACATTGAAGGGGGTTTGCTTTTGCAGACCTTAAAGGCTGATAACCGTCTTTTGGCTTTAGATTCTGTTCAGATTGGCCACAGCAATCTTTACGCCTTTGCCTGTATTGATTCACAAAATGACACGATTCTCCAGGTAGGGCCTGAACAGACAACATCCATCCACAAGCCCCATGTTGAATTGCTGAAACTGCCTGCCAACCATCCCTGGTCAAGCCATGACAGTTTGCATATCCATGTTGCAGCCGCTGATGCAGATCAACTGGAGCTTTTCATTGATGGCAAGGGACAGATGCTCTCATTGCCTTTGGATAGCAGCTTGGTGATGCCAACTTCCGATTGGTACATGGTGATCCATTCATCCAAGCCTTACCCATTGGAATCGGTGACGGTAATTGCTGACTGACTAGGGCTAATTGTCGCAGATAGAACAGCTTCGCAATTATTCCAGCTGGGCGTGGGGTTTCACGTTCTAGATCTAGTCAATTTGGTGTAAATAAGGAGATTAAACAGCAGAAGCGAGAATGCATAGCTGACATCCTCTATGGGGATGGTGAAAAGACGAATACCCAAGTTCTCAGCATCATTGTACCAAACAACTTCAT
>DFSH01000084.1:0-5831 GCA_002378565.1 Flavobacteriales bacterium UBA3442
CATGGCTCAAGTGTTTGGCCAAATTGATGAAATCCGCGACAGACAATTGCTCAGCGCGCAAATGCGCAACGGATTCAAACAATTCAAGGTTGCTAAAGGTAAGGCTTTTCAATGCGTTCCTCAAGGTTTTGCGACGCATACCAAAGGCTGTCTTGACAACCCTTGCTAAGTCCTTGTAGGGGACATCAGGCATGATTGCATGCCGTCGAAGATGAATCACACCAGACTTCACCTTGGGTGGGGGGATGAATGCATGCTCATCCAAGGTGAACAAGTAATCAACCTGGTAATAGGCCTGCGTGAGGACAGACGTGACGCCATATATCTTGGAACCGGGATCAGCGGCAAGTCTCAATGCAACTTCACGTTGGAACATGCCGGCCATTTCTGGAATTTGATCACGCTTATCAATCATCCAGAAGACGATTTGGCTTGAGATATTGTAGGGGTAGTTGCCAACCAAAGCAAAGGGCTCACTGGTCAGCGGTTCAGGAAGTTTCCAGCGGAGCAAATCCGCATGATGCAAGCGCTGTGCAAGGCTGGGGAATTTCGCCACCAAGATGGGGATGCTTTCTCGGTCCAACTCAATGGCATGCAAGGTGCAATTGAGATTGAGCAGGTACTGTGTCAACACACCCGTTCCTGGTCCGACTTCTAAGACATGTTCAACGCCTTGAAGTTCCAAGCAGTTGGCCATGCGTTCAGCCGCAGTCAAATCTTTAAGGAAATGCTGCCCAAGGCTCTTTTTTGCACGTAGGTTAGCCATGATCTGTCATCAATCCTGCTCGCTTGAGCAAAGCATTCACATGGGGGTCTCTCCCCCTAAATTGGCGGTACAAGACATCGGGATCTACGTTGCCCCCTGCCTTGAGCAACTGGCCAAATCGATCCGCAACATCAGGATCAAAAATGCCGGCTTCAACAAACGCTTCAAAGGCATCGGCATCCAGGACCTCTGCCCATTTGTAAGCGTAATAACCAGAAGAATAACCGCCGGCAAAAATATGGGAAAAGGCAGTTGATGTCATGCCAATGGCTGGACTGTTCCAGAGGTTGAAGGTCTCCATGCTTTCCGCTTCTAGGGCCTTGCCGTCAATGACAGGTTGACTGCGATGATGCCATGCTAGGTCCAAGAACCCCAAGCTTAACTGACGCACGGTGGCCATGCCTTCCAAAAAGGTGGCAGCTTTGACAATTTTCTTCACTTCGCTGTCAGGCAAGGGCTCTCCAGTCAGGTAGTGCTTAGCAAACAGCACCAATGCCTCTGGCTGGTAGCACCAGTTTTCCATGATTTGTGAGGGCAGCTCCACAAAGTCCCACAGGACATGGGTGCCGGTCAAGGAGGCATGTGATCCTTCCCCCATCAAGCCGTGTAAGGCGTGGCCAAATTCATGAAACAGGGTGGTTACCTCCCGGAATGTGAGCAAGGCAGGTTCGTCACCATGGCTTTTGCTGAAATTGCATACCATAGAAATCACAGGCTTGTGTTCTTGATTATTTTCCCGATAGGCCGTTCGGTAGCTGGTCATCCATGCGCCATTGCGCTTGCCTTTTCGGGGGTGCCAGTCTGCCATCAGGTGGGCCACAAAGTCACCTTGTGCATTCCACACTTCATAACAGTCAACGTCTTCATGGTAGCTGGGGTTGTCAGCTTCATGCACAAAGGTCAATCCATGCAATTGATTGGCCACCTTAAAGGCCCCTTCAAGGACTTGGTTCAAAGGGAAGTAAACCTTCAGTGCCTCGCTGTCAAGCTCAAGTTGATCTTGCTTGTATTGCTCCGAAACAAAGGCAAGGTCCCATCGTTGCATTTCAGGTAATTCCAATGACCGTGCAGCAAAGGTTTGAAGATCAGACCATTCCTTTCGTGCTTCGGGCATGGCTACGTCGAGCAAATTTGCGAGGAAACCGTGTACCGTTGCAGGGTTTTTTGCCATGCGATCCTCCAACACATAATCTGCATGGGAATCGTAGCCAAGCAATTGTGCTCGCTGCATGCGAAGGTTGGCGATCTCTGCCATCAGGGCATTGTTGTCATTGCCATCGCCACGGTTGCATCGCATGGCAAATGCCCGGTAGAGCTGCTCCCTCAGGCTGGCATCCTTTGCGTAGGTCATGACGGCCACATAGGTGGGTGCATCGAGGGTGATGGCATGGCTCGCATCCAGGTTTCGATCTAGGGCAGCCTGTGCAGCAGTGGCCTTCGCACTTTCCGGCAAGCCCTCAAGCTCAGCTTCAGTCACAGCCATGAACCAGGATTCACTGTCGGCCAACACCTGTTCTGAATAAGTCAATGTCGCCTTTGCCAATGAGGCGCTCAAGGTCTTCAATTGTGATTGCTCCTCTTTTGGAAGCAGGGCACCATTGCGAACAAAGCTGCTGTGGCTTCGCTTCAAAAGCATTAAATCTTCGCCCTCAAGTCCATGCTTGGATTGCATGACGGTATCCACCAGATGAAAGAGCTTAGGGTGGGACATGATGTCATTGCCTAATTCGCTCAAGGGGGCAGAGACGGCCTGAGTGATGCGTTGAATTTCAGGGGTTGTGCAGGCTGAGTTGGCATTGAAAAGGACAGAGGTATGCTGGTCCAGCACATGCCCCATCTGTTCCATGGCTAGCACCGTGTTGCGAAAGGTTGGTTCATCGCCTTGGTTGGCAAGGGTTTCCAAGGAATCCCTCACCCCTTGGATGGATTGCAAAATCAGGCTTTCCCATTGACTCACAGGGTAATCCTGCAGATCCATAGCCTGCATGTAGCCGGCCAAATGCTTGAACTTGTTTGTCAGTGACCCATTGGCGCATTCGCTGGCCTGCCAGAGCATGTCCTCTCCTTCGCCGCGGAGATGGGGCTTGAGTACTTGCTCTATGAAGGCCTTGCCAAATCCCTCTGTGGCATCCATTGGCACTTGCGAGGGTAAGTTGTCCACGGCTAAAACGCCAATGCTTCCTTTTGCAAGCAGGTCAGTTTCCTGATGCTTTTGTGGATTCCAACCATAGAAAGGTGAATCGGCAGTGCTGGGTCTCAACGTGCAAGCCACAGGTCCATCAATGTCGCAGCTGATATCACCCACAAATTGGATATTGAAGTCAGGATGGCAGGCGTCTTCAGCAGTGAAAAATGGCGGGCTGCCATCCTTCCAGTAATGGCAAGCGAGGTACAGGTCTGTGCAACGGGCAAATCGCAAAAAATTGTTGCGGTAAAGGTCTGGGCGCTGGTAGAATTCACCCTTGTTAAAGCCGCCATCAGAGCTTCTTTGAACGTAGGCTGATGCGGGAAGCACGGTGAAGCAGGCTGCTTGTTCATTGCTCAGGTACGCCTCAGGGCTAACCTCCTTGAGGCCCGCTGCCAATAACATGTCTCTTGCGCCGGAAGCTACGCGGCCAGAGCCTGTGATAGCAGCCCTCAGTGAAGTGTTGGTCGCTTGCAAACTGCGTTTGAGTTCAGACACGGTGCCTAATTTCAAAGCAGGTGATAAGTCAAATTCCTTGCGCTTCATGCCATAGCCACGCAAGGCTTCATAGGCGCCAACAAGTCCTGCGTAGACGCCAAAGCCAATCACCCGATCATGGTTGTGCTTGAGCAGCTCCCAGTCGATCAAGCGAACCCCTTTGTCAACGCAAGCCTTCAATAGGTCACGGTTGCTGGGTTGTCGCTTGTAGGTGTGCGAGAAGAAAAAGTGTGTTTTGCCAGGGTGCAGATGGTCTACCGGCACCTCTTTGACGCCAAGCAGCCAATCAGCATCGCTCAATTGGTCAGTCAACTGGCATCCGGCATCCACGTAATCTTGGTTGGCAAATGCCCGTATTTCACTGGGTTCAACCAGGATGCGTAGGCTAGGGTAGTGATGCAATAGGTCAGTGCATTGACTGGGGCTGAGGACTGCGCGCTGGTCAGGCGGGTTCTTGCGTTCACGAATCAATCCAAGGGTCATTTGCATCCCGCAAAAGTCCGGCTTTGTCAGCCATTCTCCTAATTGCTCCAGATGACTTTTTCGAAGGTGGCATTGTTGGGAAAATTCACCCCTTGAATGTCAGTAAATCCAGCAATTCCACCAAGGAAACCCAGCGTGTCACAAGCTGAACCAAGGACATAAGAAGGAAAGTCTGCACCACAGGATCCAGGTTGGTAAACCTGCACCAGGTCACCTTGGAAGTGGTACGTGCTTACCGTTGAACCATTGGGACAACACCATGCTTTGAAGTCAGGTAAACGGTCATTGAGGCATGCATTGTCACGCTCGCTACAGGCCGTACATATCCATGCGGATAGCAACAAAATCACCCCTTTGTTCATGCAAACAAGGTAGCATGAAATCTTAGTATGTTTGTGCCAACCATTCCAGCATGTTGAGACCCCTTTTCCCCATTGTGTTGCTTGTTTTCACGCTCAGTCTACAAGCACAAAATACGGACCCCATTCAGTTGCAAACAGTGCAGTTGTCTGCGGATCCAGATGCATGGGTCAAGGAAATCATGTCTCGAGCCCGTTTGCGTGCGCAAGCTCAGCGCGGTGCAATCAAACGTCTTCGGTGCACGACCCATGTGAAGAGCAGCTTCGTGTCAATGGGTCAGGATCACCTCCTGGAATTCGTGGCTGACTCATGGGTTCGCTACCCACTGACCCACAGGGATGTCATCCTGGCCATCGATGAACACCAGGCAGGCGATTCGCCTGACTTTGGCAATTCAATGGAGATGTCAATGTCAGTAGAAATGGGCAGCCCCCGTGATGACATTGTCCCAATGAGCCAATCTCCTAGAGGCTCTTCAGATCATTGGATTCAAGGGCTCGGCGATGCAGACTTGAATCTCTGGCAGCAGAGCATTCACTTGAGCCGCTTTCTGAGTCAGCCCATTGTCAGCCCACTGGCTGTTGATGCGGCATGGCATTACCGCTTTTGGATTGCGAATGACTCCTTGCAGGAAGAGGGTTTGGTGAGCGTCCATTTTCAGCCTAAGGTGAGTGGTAAGGGCTTGTCTGGGACCGTGGTGTTGGTGGTTGAAACGGGTCAATTGAAGCAATCAGACATTCTGTTACCTGCTCACGTGTTGGTGGGGCTGGACTCAGTGCATGTCAGTCAATCCTATGAAAACCTGGACCCAAATATTGACATGCCAACCACAAGCACTTGGACCTATCGCGGTCCTGGGGGCATGCACGCAAGGGTTGAAATGTTGCTTGAAAGCCATGAAGTAAACCCCACATGGGAGGCGCCTGAACTGGCAGTGAGGTCCTATGCAGCGGATGCTTTCACACAGGATGCACAAGCATGGGAGCGCATTCGACGCCTCCCCTTGACCCAGGACCAGAATCGGCATATCAGCTACCAGGACAGCTTAAGCTTGTACCATGACAGCGATGGGTTCAAGGATTCTGTGGAGACCGTATACAACAGCTTCAAATGGTACAAGCCCTTGCTTACCGGTTGGGGCCACCGCAACCATCGCAAAGGTTACCGTTATGCTTATTCGCCATTGATTTCTCAATTTAGACCGATGGGTATTGGTGGCATGCGGTGGGCACCAGCATTTAGTTTCCAGCGAAAATTCAACAATGATCAGCGATTCACCCTTGCTGCCAATCTCAACTATGGTTTCAAGAACCAGGACATCAAGGGCAGGGTTGAAGGAAGCTTCATGTATGACCCCAAGCGCTTTGCAGAAGTCAACTTGTCCATGGGGGATGACTTCATGGTGCTCAACAGCTATGAATCTTTGCTGGCAACATTTTCTAGAGGCAATTTTGCCAGACGGGTGTTCTTCAGTGGCAGCCATCGGTCGGAACTTGTCAATGGTTTGTATGCAAAGTTCAGCTTTGATTTTTCAGACAG
>DFSH01000084.1:6181-9649 GCA_002378565.1 Flavobacteriales bacterium UBA3442
TACCGACATAAGCAGCGCTACATTCTCAAAGGCAACCGAAAGTTGATCCTTGGAAGCGAGTACCCCGATGTGCGCTTGAAACTGTCCAGGGGTATTCCTGATTTCATGGGATCTGACGTGGATTACAGCCACCTGGAACTGTCCATGATGCAGGATGTGAACTGGCCTCGCATGGGATACACTTATTGGCGAGCTGGAGGTGGCTCATTCTTCACGGACGATTACAGCAAGGTTAAATTGATTGAGCACCGCTATTTCCGTGGGTCAGACAAGGGGTTGTTTTCTGACCCGTTGACTTCACTGCAAACCTTGCAGGGTTCTTACCACACCCCAAAGTCTTACATGGAACTCTATGCAATCCATCACTTTGAAGGGGCTTTGCTCAAATGGGTTCCCTTGATCAATCGCATGAACCTTGAGTTGGCTTTAGGTAATGGTGCCGTTTGGACAGAAGAATTTGGCCCATTGCAGGTTGAAACTTATGTGGGGTTAGAGCGAAAATTCAAGCTCTATGATCAGACCATGCGATGGGGCATGTATTACGTATCAAGGCCAGGCACCATCGTGCCTCAAGGGTTCAAATTCAAATTTGGCATCAATACCTACGATCCTTACCAAGGGAAGTGGATGTATTAAGCCGTTCAGGACTTAAATTCGCCCCTCAAACTTCTACCTCATGATGCGCAAGACCCTTTTTATACTCCTTTTTGCTTTTGCCAGCCTTGTTCAGGCTCAAAGCTTGAACCACAATGCCACCCTGTTCACAGTGGCTGACCAGGCGGTTACCGTGGGTGAGTTCATGTATGTTTTCAATAAAAACAAAGATGTCGGCCACGGCATTGACCCTAAGTCCCCCAGGGAATACCTCCAGCTTTACAGCCAATTCAAGCAAAAGGTGGCATTGGCTGAATCGGCAGGAAAGGATACCCTTGCACAGTTTCTTCGGGAGTACAATGGCTATTATCGTGAATTACTCAAGCCATACATGAGTGACCGCAAAAGCGATGAAAAGCTGCTGCAAGAGACCTATGCACGCATGCAGACTGACGTCAGGGCATCGCACATCATGTTCGATTTACCTGAAAATGCTTTACCGGCAGATACCGCTAGGATTTACAAGCAATTGATGGTCATCAAAAAACGCATCACCCGCGGTGAGCCATTTGAGGTGCTTGCAAAGCATGTGTCTTCAGACAGTTACAGTGCTTCCCGAGGTGGCGATCTGGGGTGGTTTAATGTTTTTGCCATGGTCTATGACTTTGAGTCAGCCTGCTACCAGGCCAACCAGGGTGAGATTGTAGGTCCTATCCGTAGCCAGTTTGGTTACCATTTGATCAAGGTGACTGGTAGACGACCAGCGAGATACCAGGTTGAAGTCGCGCACATTTTTATGCCAGCAAAGGATGAGGAATCTGCGGCCGAGGCACTGCCTACCATGCAAGAGGTGCATCAGAAACTGCTAGATGGTGAGCATTTTGGATACATGGCACGCAAATATTCCAAGGACATCACCTCGACATCCAAGGGAGGAACGTTGAAGCCATTTGGCCTCAACGAGATGTTACCTGCGTTTGAGGATGCTGCATTTGGTATTGAAAATGATGGCGATTTCACCGCGCCGATTCGTTCAAGCATGGGTTGGCATATCATTCAACGCTTGGCTCTGACAGAAGTACCGGATCTAGAGCGTGTTCAAGGTAATCTCAAGACAAAAATTCGCCGTGATGACCGTTCAAGGTCAAGCCAGAAGGCTTATATCGCTCGATTGAGGAAAGATTACGGTTTGAAGGTTCACGGTCGATCTCTCGATGCAGTGATGAATGCAATGGAACAAGAAAAATCAACAACCAATATGCGCAAGGCGGCCTTGAGCTTTGATGGGGTGAAGGGCAAGGTGACGCTGTCTCAAGCTGAGTTCGCGGCCATGGCAGGACAAGGTTTGCCAGAGGGTTTCACCAAGGAGCAGGTCTATGGCCAGCTGGATCGCCTCATTGAGGGCTTGATGATCAAAGAAGCTGAAAAGCGTTTGCCCATAGAAAATGACGCCTTTCGCTACTTGGCACAAGAGTACCGCGAAGGAATCTTGGTCTTTGACCTCATGCGGGAGGAAGTGTGGGATTATGCCATGGATAGCAGCCGCTTGCAGGCCTTTTTCAATGAGAATCAAGCCAATTATCAGTGGGCAGATCGCTACAGTGGTACCTTGTTCACCTTGGACAAAGAAGGGATGGCAAAGCAGGCTGTCAAAATGCTTAAGCAGGGCACGCCCACAGAAAAAGTGATGCGGGTCTTGCAGGCAAAGGATGCCCTTGCGGTGGTCAGTGATGATTACGAAAATTTGGAAGTGGGGCAATCCACGCCATCTCAAAAGGCAGCTATTTTCTTGTCTTATGCAGCTTTGGGGGATTCCGTCACGGGACCTGCCCAACATGGCAAAGGCTGGGTTGTTGCTGCCACGGTCACCAGTCAGCCAGCAGGACCTAAGGCCTTGGATGAATGCAAGGGCAAGGTTGTTTCTGATTTGCAAGCCTCACGAGAAATTGATTGGCTCAGCAGTTTAGGTCAAGACTTTCCTGTGTCAGTTAACGAGTCGACATGGCAAAAGTTGTTGGCATCTGGCGGCTTGGATTGAACTACAGTTGCGTAAATTGACAAAAAAATGAAAGCAGTTAGCACCGACCAAATTCAAGGACAAACCATCACAGAGACCCTAGGGATGACTCGTGGAAGCACCGTGCGCGCCAGAAACTTTGGCCGTGACATATTTGCTTTTCTGAAAACTATTGTGGGTGGTGAAATTTCAGAATACACCCAACTACAGGCAGACGCCAGAGAGCAGGCCTACCAACGCATGATAGATGATGCGAGAAGCATGGGTGCAGATGCTGTGGTGTCTGTCCGGTTTACCTCCTCTGTGATCGCGCAAGGCGCCTCAGAAATCCTTGCCTATGGCACGGCTGTAAAAATGCGTCAGGACTGATGTTAATATTCATCATTGGATTTTATGGTGCCATCGCTTTTGCCATTGGGGTCCTTGCTGTGAGGGCCTACCGCAGATCACAGTCTGAAAATTTTGAGAAACGGAACAACTAGCTTCCTTCTTGCATGGCTGATGCTGATGCAATCATGGCATGTGAATGCCCAATCTCCCCTTGTTGCACAATGGACCTTCGCTTCGAGCGATAGCCTGCACTGGCTGCCTGCACAGGTTCCAGGATCAGTGCATTTGGATTTGATGCGTGAAGGGGTGATCCCGGATCCTTTTCTGTCAACCCATGAACATGATGTGCAGTGGGTGGAGACCAAAGACTGGGTCTATTTGGCTCATTTTGATGCGCAAGCTGATTGGATGTCCCATGCCCATGTCACGTTTGATTTCAAGGGGTTAGACACCTATGCAACGGTCACATTGAATGGTCATCCGTTGTTGGAGGCTGACAACATGCATCGCTCCTGGCAAGTGGATGT
>DFSH01000084.1:9973-11727 GCA_002378565.1 Flavobacteriales bacterium UBA3442
GTGCCCTGTTCCAATGAGCCAGGCGACCCAAACGACCGCATCAGCCCTTACCTACGCAAGGCACAGTACCATCATGGGTGGGATTGGTCTCCGCGCTTGCTAACCTCAGGTATCTGGCGACAAATTGTTGTTACCCCATGGTCAACGCGTCGGGTTACCGGCCACCGTTGGACCCAATTGCATCTAACGGCAGACTCTGCAGCCTACAAATTGACACTGTCTACTGAAGGTCAGGGGCCATTGCCACCGTGGTCACTGGGTATGCCAGGTGCAGAGGTTCACACCACAGCTATTCCCCATGAACGCCTGGTCACCTGGCAGTCACCCCAACGTTGGTGGCCAAACAATTTAGGGGAAGCTCATCGTTATCCCTACGAGATTCAGATGGCTGAGCAGCGCATTCGGGGCCATGTTGGCTTGAGATCCATTCAATGGCATTTGCCATCGGAAAGCAGCCAGGCCATGCATGTCACGGTCAATGGCATCCCCGTTTTTGCCATGGGGGCCAATGTCATTCCTGCAGACTTCTTCGCTTCCCGTGCCAGAGCTAAGCAAAAAGCCCTGCTTATCGATGCAGCAAAGGCGAACATGAACATGCTTCGGGTATGGGGTGGCGCAGTCTACCCAAACAAAGCTTTTTACCAGACTTGTGATTCTTTGGGTTTGATGATTTGGCAGGATTTCATGTTTGCCTGCACCATGGTTCCAACGAATCAAGCCATGCATGACAATATTCTAAAGGAGGCTGTTGAGCAGGTTCAGCGCGCATCCTTGCACCCCTCAGTTGTGTTGTATTGCGGCAACAACGAGTCATTGACAGGGTGGTTCAAGTGGGGCTGGCAGGATGCCTATCAGCTCAACAATGCTGACTCATTGGCCTTGTGGAAAGCGTATGACAAGGTGTTTCATCATCTGCTGCCAGATGCTGTGGCTGCTCAGAGTGACCTGAGTTATTGGTCATCCTCTCCCAGCGCATCCCCTGGCCGGTTGGCCAATGCAGAATCTGGGGATCAACATGCATGGGATGTATGGTTCAACCAAGCACCATTGGATTCCTACAAGGAAAACCCTGGCCGTTTTGTGTCGGAATATGGCATGCAGTCCTTGCCGTCGATGCCTTTGATTGAAGCCATGAACCCTGCCGTGACACAGTGGAATTCATCAACCACGGATCTGGCTCATCGACAGCGATCCTTCATGCCGTGGCTTGCTGCTGGCATGGATGGCTTTAGAATGATGAAGCATTACCAGCAGAAAATGGGATTGCAGGCTAAGAATTTCCAAGAAGCGGTCCGCCATAGCCAGCTTGTTCAAGGCGTGGCATTAACCACAGCCATTGAGTCTCACAGGCGCAACAAGCCACAGACCATGGGGTCATTGTACTGGCAATTGAATGATGTCTGGCCAACCGTGAGTTGGTCGACGATCAACCACGATGGATCATGGAAACTGGCTCAGCACATGGTGAAGGACGCATTCAAGCCATGTGTGGTGAGCTTGAACTTAGCCAATGATAGCATCCATGTGCATGTGATTGCTGATCGGAGATTGGCCGCCAGGGGAGAGCTGAGGTTGACTTGGACGGATGTCAATGGCAAGTCCTATTGGTCATCAATCACCCCAGCAAGCCTTCAAGCATCAGACAATTTGCAGCTGATCAGCTTGCCACGAAAGGGGCATCAAGCAGGGGAGGTGCTGCAGGCAAGTTGGCATGAAAACGGAAACCTAGTGGACCAATCAAGGCTGGTAATTCC
>DFSH01000029.1:0-3070 GCA_002378565.1 Flavobacteriales bacterium UBA3442
GGGTGATACCAGGCTTGATCAATGTCTTGGCGCCACGTCTGACCAGGCTACTACCTCGCAACTGGCAGTTGGCAGTCGTTGGCAAATTGCAGCAATCCAAGCAATCTTGACGGCATGCTTTTTCCTATTGCACCACCAATGAAGCCAACAAGGCTGCCTTTTCGGGCAGCCTTGTTGGTTGTAAGCAGATGCGCTTTAGCCAGCGATTAGAAATCGCATTTGAGGTAGAACACCGGAAATAAGCCAAGCTGGTACTCCTCCTGCACTGGATTTCCAGATGGGTGATCAGCCACGTAGGTGAGTTGAAGGATATTCTTTTCTCCCGTGAGGTTTGATAGGTCCAGCGCGAATTCCCAAGAGGTTTTAGGGTAATTCCAGTTGTAGCCTAATTTCAAATCGAATCGCTTGTAAGCTCGGTATTGCTGCGTATTGGCTGTGGCGCTAAGGTACTGAACCTCCAAGGTTTTTTCAGACTCCACATGGTCTACAGGGCCAAACCAGCGCCCACCAATGGTGGTGAATTTGGTGCCAATGTTGAAAGAAGCATTTTTCCCCACTTTGAATTCCTTTGCTGCAATGGTGTTCAAGGCATAGCGACCGTTGAAGGTGGTGTTGCGCCAAACACCGTCTGACCCTTGGTACTTGGCTTCAAACAAGCTTCCCGTGGTCAAGAAATAGAAGCCGCCAGAGAAATAGCGCTCCATGGTGAGTTCAAGACCATAGTTGCGACCGATACCTTGGTTCATCAAGGTGTCAGGCCATAGCCTGCCAAATCCTGTTCCAGCATTGACCATGGAGAAGGATGACCCGAGGTCTCTCATGCCAGATGCGGGGTTCATTTTAAACTGTTCCACCGGAATGTCCCATAGGTTTTGGTAGTAGACTTCTGCCTTAGTCCGGAATGGCCCTTGGTATTTACGATCCCAACCACCTGCAATGTGCCAGCTTTTGGTTAAACCAATATCCGTGTTGTGCTCCTGAGGGTCACCATTTACCGTGGTCAGTGAATAGTAGTAGAGGTAGGGGCTCTGGATCTGGCTGTGTAAGCCCGTTCCAATGAAAAACTTATCAGTCTCATTGGCTTGGTATGAAAAGCCTAGCCTTGGCTCAATAGGGGAAAATGAGTTCTTGTTCACGCTAGCCCATAAGCTGGTCAAGCCTGCAGTCAGTGTCAATTGATCAGTCAAGCGATTCTTGTAGCTAACAAAAGGTTGAACAACGGCCCAAGCATCATTGGCAGCCCATTGCACACGCCATGGCTGGAGAGAGTCCGGGCCGTAAACGTCCTGGATGGAGTCTTGGTAATCCAGCATGTAGTAATCGATGTTGATGCCCGCTTGAAGGGAGGCTCGGTTGCTGAGCTTCTTGTTCCAAGACAAAAAACTGTGAATCTTGTTCTCGCGGAAGCTGTAGTTGAGCATCGTGTCATTGGCCAGGACATTCCAGTGGTAGACATTGTCTGGCAGGGTGTCAATGGTTCGTTTGAGCTTGGTGTTGACCGAGGTGGTCACTGCTGAGCTGACGGCCAATCCTGCCTTTAGGAAGGTGCTGGCATCCAATGGACGTGAGTAGGAAAGGCCTGACACAATCATGTCGGATCCAAAGTATTGATCCCTGTCAGTCATGCCATAGCTTTCAAAGCCTTCACTGACTTCCACATCTTCACTGATCAGGATGTTGATGTCAGACACGCCAAACATGGTCCATAGCGCCAGTTTGCCATTGTTGGCAAGGGGGAATGTCAGTCGAAACGCACCATCTTGGTATTCTGGGATGGCATTGGTGCCTAAATCGATATTCAATGCTTTGAATACGGAAAACGTGCTGTAGCGGTAAACACCCAAAAAGGAGGGAGCTTGAGGCCCTTTACCTAGAGGTCCTTCAAGTAGCAACTCGGTACCTAAAAGGCCAAGCTGTGCACTGCCTTCAAAAGATTGGTTGTTGCCATCTCGCATGTTCAAGTCAAAGACGCCAGAAATAGCATTGCCGTATTGTGCGGGCCACGCACCGGTGAAAAAGTCTGAGTTTGATAAGAATTTGTTGTTCAAAATAGTCAATGGTCCGCCGCCCGTCCCAGGAATAGCAAAGTGGTTGGGATTAGGGATGTTGATGCCCTCCATACGGTAGAGCAGACCTGCTGGTGTGTTGCCGCGAATCACCAGGTCATTGCGTTGATCGTCGGAACCCTGCACGCCTGCAAAGTTGGTAGCCATGCGGGCGGGCTCGCCGCGAGATCCTGCATAAAGGTTGGTCTCTTCAACAGAAAACTGCCTTGCTGAAACAGTGGCCATCTCATTTTGTGCCTCACCGCGTTTGCCAGCGCGAACGTCCACCATACCGATTTCAGTAGCTGCTTCAACCAGACCAACATGCACAATGCCTTCCTTGGCAGAGTTTAGAATCAGACTTTTAGATTGCGGCTCAAAGCCTATGATTTGAAACTGCACCGTTTGGCGACCAATAGGGATATTGGTGAACGTGAACAGGCCTTCTTCATCGCTCTGCATAGAAGCGTCGCCAATTTGTACAGCGACACCATTCAGTGGGAATTTGGATTCTGCATCAAAAACGGAGCCTCGGACTGTTTGAGTCAGGGATTGGGCTTGAATGCCTATAGAAAGGAAAAGGGCCAACGTGGCTAGAGCAAATCGCTTCATGGGTGTTTAGGTTGATTGTGGTTGTGAATTTAAGGCATTTTGAATAATCCTTGCTATAGTGCTGAAGTATTTATGGGCATTACCTTTGAGCCTGTATTGGCATGCTTGTTGCCAAGGGAGAAAGTAGTTTAACGAAATTAAACTTTACAGGACTTTTTGAGTCTATTATACCATAACGATGAAAACTCAAACTGCAGCTCTTAAAGATGGTATCACCGAGCCCCATCATCTAACTAACTCAATATGAAAATGAAGAACCTCATTACCCTGTTTTTTCTAACCTTGATTCCTTTGGCTTCCATTGGACAAAATCAGTATGTCATCAACGGCTTTGTCCAGGATGCGCAAACAGGTGAGAAGCTCATTGGCGCTTATGTTTTTGATTTACTTAGCAAGCAGGGAACGACAACCAA
>DFSH01000029.1:3321-5691 GCA_002378565.1 Flavobacteriales bacterium UBA3442
CAAGCAGGGAACGACAACCAATGCTTATGGTTTTTATTCCATGTCAGTCTCCAAGGACAGCGCAGCATTACAAATCAGCTTCATTGGTTACACGCCCTTCCTTGAAGGACTTCGTTTGAATCGGAGTAAAGCAAGGGATTTGGATATTCAAATGATCCCGGCCAACGAGTTGCTTGATGAGGTGAATGTGGTTGCAGATCGCGCAGGTGATGTTCAGGTTCGAACCCAAATGAGCAGCATTACCCTGAGTATGAAGTCAGTGAAGAATTTGCCTGTGCTATTGGGCGAAACAGACATTCTCAAGGCCATCCAATTGCTGCCTGGCGTCCAAAGTGGTACGGAAGGAACCTCTGGCTTTTATGTTCGAGGCGGCGGACCTGATCAAAACTTGATTTTGATTGATGGGGTGCCAGTGTACAATGTGTCTCACCTCTTTGGCTTCTTTTCGGTATTCAATGCGGATGCCATCAACAATGTAACCTTGATCAAGGGTGGATTCCCCGCAGAGTACGGTGGAAGGCTGTCATCGGTTTTGGATGTTCGCATGAAGGAAGGCAACATGAAGGAGTGGCACGGTGAAGGTTCGGTTGGTTTGATCTCATCCAAATTGACCATAGAGGGCCCCATCATCAGTGATAAAACCTCAGTTCTCCTTAGTGGTCGAAGGACCTATTTAGATCTCTTAGCTAAGCCATTCATCGCAAGCCAAACAGAAGGTGCAGGGGCCGGTGGTTACTATTTCTATGACTTCAATGGCAAAGTCAGTCACAAGATTAATCGGAACCATCACCTATACTTCAGTTACTACGAAGGCTTAGATGAGGCATATATCAATACCAGTGATTCATATGAGAATAATGGCATCATAGAGGAGGCAAAGACTAATGCTTCTTTGAATTGGGGCAACAAGATTGCTACGGCGCGATGGAACTGGTTGATTAACCCAAAGTTGTTCAGCAATTTGACGGCGATCTCTAGTAGGTACCGCTTTTTAACAGATTTAGGTTTGGAGCAGTCGCGAACCGAATTGGGTACTACCACAAAAGAATCCTTCCAGTTGTCTTACTTGAGTCAGATTGAGGATGTGGGCATCAAATGGGATTTTGATTACCGTCCAAACCCTAGCCACACCATCAAGTTTGGTAGCGGCTTAACTCGCCATCAATTTGAGCCAGGGGTTAATTCAATCGTAGCGAATTTTGGGGGTGCTGGAACCATTGACACGTCGTTTGGCTCCTTCCCACAGGCTGCCATGGATTATGTTGCCTACATCCAGGATGATTGGAAATTGGGAGACCGTTTGCGTCTCAATATGGGCTTGCACTTAAATGGCTTTAATGTTGGTGAATCTAACTACTTGAGCCTGCAGCCACGCTTGTCAGCTCGCTACCTTTTGAATGAGAAATCTTCCATCAAGTGGTCTTACGTTGAAATGACACAGTACATGCATTTGTTGGCCAACCAGACCATTGGTTTACCAACGGATCTGTGGGTGCCTGTAACAGAGAATATCAGACCACAGGAGGCTTGGCAGACAGCCATTGGCTATGCCTATAACTTTGGAGATGGCTGGGAACTTACTCTAGAAGGGTATTACAAGGACATGCAAAACCTGATTGAATACAAGGACGGGGCATCCTTCTTGTTTGGCTTTGATGATTGGCAGGAAAAAGTAACCACCGGAAGGGGATGGGCCTATGGCACAGAATTCCTTTTGGAAAAACGCCGTGGCAGGACTACTGGCTGGTTGGGCTACACATTGGCTAAAACCATGCGGCAATTTGATGAAATCAACTTTGGCGACCCTTACCCTTACACTTTTGATCGCCGTCATGATGTGTCGTTCACCATGAGCCATAAGTTCAATGAATATCTGAGTGCTGGTATGGTTTGGGTTTACGGAACAGGTAGGGCTACCACTTTAGCCACACGCCAATACCTTGCGAATCCAAATCCAGATCAGTGGTGGTGGAACCCGGTAATAGAACAGGTAGGCAGTCGCAATAATTTCAGGGAGCCAGCCTACCACCGATTGGATATGTCTATCACCTACACCAAACCTAAGTCATGGGGTGAAGCCAGTTGGCAAATTGGTGTATACAATGCCTACAATCGAGTGAATATTTTTTACATGGACTTTGGTTCTGACAATAATAATAATAGAGTATTGAAGGGCTATGGTCTCTTCCCCATCATCCCGTCCATCAGCTACGCATTTAAATTCTAAGCATCATGAAGTCTATTTACTATTTTTTATTCGCTGCATTGACTTTGGTGTCATGCGAGACCATCATTCCCTTTGAGGATAAAGACACCCAATCTTTGATTACGATGCATGCTGCACTCAGTGAGGGCGATTCCATTGTAGCT
>DFSH01000029.1:5994-7067 GCA_002378565.1 Flavobacteriales bacterium UBA3442
AGTCCTCATGCGAATGAATGGTGGACCTTGGGACACATTGAAGCACATGTTTAAGGGGTCCTATGCACCAATCAGTTCAGGCAACCTGCTTGCTCAGGCTGATGGTTTCTATGAGTTTAAAGCGTACCATACAGGCTTGGATTCTGTGAGTGGCCATGCCACGGTGCCAACGAAACCGGTTGTCTTGTCAATGGACTCCATCAATTCTGGTGTCATACCTCGTGGTGGATGGGACTACTCTTACCGCGAATTTACCCTGGTGATCTCTGACAGCGGCCAGGCTGGCTACTATATGATACGAGCCTATCAGAGATATAGAGGGACAGCAACAATCCCTGAGTACACAATGGAAATCGATAGTGATGACATTTTAGTCAGCGCAGGTGGAGGGAGACAATACAAAGAACAATTAGTCTTCAGCAATGAGAGCTTCCTGAACACCAACCGCAGCATTGATGTGTCTGTCTTTGGCATTGAGCCCAACAGCGGCATGAAGATTGTTTTCAAGTTGACCAAGTTAGATTTGTCATCGTATTTGTACGATGTAACCCTTGATAATTACCTAAACAGTGGAGGCCCATTCACACAGCCTGTGACCGTTTACAACAACGTAGAGAATGGTTTAGGTGTGGTATCTGCTAAGTCTTCTATCTGGGTATTTTAATACCAAAGAGTGTATCCAAAGCCTGATCACAATCTAGCAAAAGGGCCCCAATTGGGGCCCTTTTTTTTTGCTGAAAAACGGAATGCTTCAAAGTATTTTCAGTAAAGCGTGTTCCAACGATGGAGAAGTGTTACGATCAAAATAGTGAGCGGTAACCGTGGCAGTATGGCGTTCCGCCTTTTGTTTCATAGTAATCTTGGTGGTATGACTCTGCAGGGTAGAACACCTCTGCCGCTATCAATTCTGTAGCGATATCTAGGCCTTTGGCTTTGAGAAGGTCAATCAGTTTTTCTGCAGTGATTTTTTGAGCTTCACTGTTATAAAATATGGCGCTTTTATACTGCGGACCAATATCTGGACCTTGACCATTCGTTTGAGTGGGGTCATGTGTTTCAAAAAACACCCTAAC
>DFSH01000029.1:7412-13256 GCA_002378565.1 Flavobacteriales bacterium UBA3442
CAAACCTGAGCATAGGTTGGGTTTTCAATAAATCCACCTGTGTATCCAACAGTGGTTGAGATCACACCATCAATTTGCTTGAGAAAATAGTCCGTCCCCCAAAAACATCCACTTGCTAGTATTGCTGTCTCCATATCTGCTGGTGAAGTTAAAGAAATTGTTGAGTTATTATTCTGACCACTGCATGATGCTGAAAGCAAAGCAATGAGTGAAAAAAATAGCATTTTTTTCATGATTATACATTGATGCCATTGTCGCCTCCTGATCCGCTAGGACAATTGTAAGCCGACATCGGAACACCCTTCATTTCCTTGATGGCATTGAAGCCCCCAATAACATCCATGATATGGTGGTGGCCGTTGGCCTTGATGATGGATGCGAATACCATGCTTCGGTAGCCACCAGCACAATGAATGATCAATGGCTTTTTAGCAGTGGCCTTTGGTAGCTCCTTGATGCGTGTTGAGATGGCATCAAGGGGCAAGGAGTTCACATCAAGGATATGCTCTGCCTGGTACTCGCCCAATGCGCGGACATCCAAGATTTGTGCTTTGCTGTCTGCGTAGTTGCTTTCCAGGACGTCTGCCGTGATGCGTTGAATCTTGTCTGTAGGCATTTTAGCCTTGGTCCACGCCTTCAGGCCTCCGTGCAAGTAGCCAAGGACATTGTCAAAGCCAACGCGGGCCAATCGCATAATCATTTCAGTCTCACGCCCTTCCGGTGCAATGAGGATGAGGACCTTGTCCATGGGGACCAACGCGCCAACCCATGGAGCGAATTGCCCATCAAGACCAATGTTCATGCTGCCAGGTACATGCTGCCCGGCAAAGACCTGTGGGTCTCGGCCATCAAGAATCAAGGCATCCTTGTGTTCAAGAACAGCTTCTGGGTTCAACGCGTTGTTGGCATTCAATGCCACGGATGCGTAGCCATCGATGGCAGACTTGTTCATGCCAACATTCATCCCAAAGTATTGAGGTGGGGCAGCGATGCCATCAATCAATTCTACAACGAACTCCTCTTTGGTCATGTCAGAACGCAACGCGTAATTGCTTTCAAGTTGTTCGCCAAGCGTTCCAACGGTTTCCTTGCTCATGTTTTTGCCACAAGCAGAGCCTGCACCATGACCGGGGTAAACAATGACCTCAGGTTCCAGGGTCATGATTTTTTCGCGCAATGAGTCAAATAGGATGCCTGCCAATTGTTCCATGGTTGTGTCAGCTGCTTTTTGTGCCAAATCAGGTCGACCCACATCACCCAGGAAGAGGGTGTCTCCAGAAAATAGGGCATGGTCTTTATCGTCTGCATCCCTAAGGATATAGCATGTGGACTCCATGGTGTGTCCCGGGGTGTGCGTAACCTTGAAACTGATGTCACCCAAGGGCAGGATCTCTCCATCTTCTGCCACTTTGCAAGGGAAGTTAGGGTTGGCTGTCGGGCCAAACACAATGGTGGCACCTGAAGCCTCTGCCAGGGCGTGGTGCCCGGACACAAAGTCTGCGTGAAAATGGGTTTCCATGACATACTTGATGGTCACACCCATGTCCTTTGCCCGCTGCAGGTATGGCGCAGGGTCGCGCAATGGGTCAATGACAGCTGCTTCACCATTGGATGCAATGAAGTAGGCGCCTTGAGCCAGGCATTTGGTGTAAATCTGTTCGATGTTCATCTTGTTGCTCATGGTTTCATAAAAAAGAGTAAGCGTTGAGTTCAAGGACAATGACCAAGCACCCCATGCTTAGCACAAAGATGCCAAATGCTTTTTTAAGTCGGTCAGTGTCCACATAGTTCGATAAATGGTTCCCAATAAGCATGCCAACCAAGGCAGCTGCAGTGACAGTGAGTAAGAGGTTCCAGTCCATAACCATGTGGCCCATGTCCCCGGTGAACCCCAAAAGGGACTTGAATGCAATAATGGTCAGTGAGGTGCCAACGGCCACCTTCATGTTCAGTCCCGTGACGAGCACCAGGGCAGGGATGATAAGGAAGCCGCCACCTGCGCCAATCAACCCAGTTAACAAACCGATAACAGCTCCCTCAAACAATATAAAGGCCACTCGCTTGGCTCCAGAGACGGCGGGTTGATTGTTCTTGCTCTTCGGGTCTTTAATCATGCCACGGCCAGCCCATAGCATCATGATGGCAAAGAGTAGCATCAGGGCAGTTCCTTTGGTTAATGAAAAGTCGCCAAAGAGGATAAGTTCAGTAGGAATTGCAGGAAGAATCCAAGCCCTTGTGATGTAAACCATCAATACGGATGGCGCACCAAACCATAGTGCCACCTTGAAGTCGACAAGGCCTTGTTTTGCCTTTGGGATAATTGCGCCCGCGCTTGTGGCGCCAACAATGAAAAGGGAGTAGGCAGTTGCAGATACCGGGTCAATGCCAAACAAGTAGACCAAAACGGGAACCGTCAAGATGGAGCCACCACCACCCAACAAGCCAAGTGACAGGCCAATGGCCAGTGATGCGATGTATGCAAGAATGATCATGGGTGCAAAGGTCGTTGTTTGGATTCAGCAACAGCTATTAAGCCATCACCGCTTGATGATGATGGCATCAAAACACTTCAGGCTGATTGCAAAAGAAATCTGAGGTGACTGGTATCATGCAGACTTCTGGTTGATATTTGTCTGATGATTACACCGAGTGCTGCCATCCCCTTAGCTTGGCCAGATATGTCAGTCCGAGCTGCAGAGTCTGTTTTTCATTGGTTGCGAAAAATGCGCATCATGAAAAATCAGAACATATTGGTGGGGCATGCAGCCATTTTGATTGCAGAAGGTGATTCATTGACCTATTATGACTTTGGGAGGTACACCATTCCCGATGGCCAGGGCCGGGCACGCTGCGCATGGACGGACCCTAAGCTTCAGATGGAAACCAAGCCTCAATGGGATGACCAAGGCAATTTGTGCAACATGGAAGCCATTGCATGGGAATTGGAGAGCATGGCTGAAGTAACCCATGGTGAGCACTCGTTGTACGCATCTATTTTAAACGAAGTGGATGTGGTGAAGACCAGGGCCTATTGTACATCCATTATTGAGAGAGGCTACATGCCATACAATGGGCTGACCAAAAACACACACAACAATTGTGCTCGATTTGTTGCTAAGGCCATATTGGCTGGCCTTGAGCCAGGGAGCAAGATGTACAAGCGCTACAAGTGGCCCGTGAGCTTTGCACCTTCCCCGTATTCCAATGTGGCCACAGCCATGCCCAATGGCAAGCATTTTCGCATGTTGAAGGGCAAGGGTAGTTGGCACCATGCGTCCTTGATGGAGCCTGTGTGGGATATTTGCAGGAAGGCCTATACGTCTTTTTCCATCAGTCGGAGCAAGCAGTTGCCGTCAGATGCCGTCGTTACCTATTTGAAAGCAGCAGACGTCAATCCAGCAACGGTGCCCGAGTCGTCTGTCTACCTAGGCGGAACGGGTGAAGGGTGTTTTTACCATGCTGAGGTTGCTGGAGAGGCACTTAGCGTGACGCGATTCAGTTACAAGGGTGACAAAGATTACCAGGCAAATTATAAGGTTGATGAAAAAACATTGGAAGCGTTCAGGGCTGATGAATGCCATATTGTCCATGACAGCCATTTGGCATGGATTACCTTGCAATACCCTAAGACGGGTTCCCGCATCCGCTGTAGAAAAATCACTTAAGAGCGACACATGTCACAATCATTGATAGACATCCTAACATCGGGATGCGACGAACGAATCTTTCTTACAGGCACTGAAAACAGGAACAAGTACCACCTTCAGCCCTTGATGTATGAGGGATTGATGCAGCGAGGTTCATGCACGTGTAGCCCCATGAATAAAGATGGTCATGAGGTGGCTGAGGCCTTCATGGAAGAAATTCAGGTTGGCAATTACCAAGAGGTAGTTGCTGAGCAGACCCGATCCTTGCAAAATTTATTGAAGCAGGATTACCTGGATCAATTCCAAGTCATGTATGGCCCCAGTGGCTCAGATGCCATGTACATTCCGTTGATGTTTCAAGCGATCAGTCACCCAGGCGAGTCGATTGTCAACATTGTCACCAGCCCAGAGGAGTTAGGGTCAGGCTCAAAAGCTGCTGCTGAAGGCAAATACTATGCAGGATGGAATCAAATGGGAGAGACCATTCCCTTGGGAGAGACCATCAAAGGTGCGCCTGAGGTAATCAACCATTTCATTGCTGCTAGAGACAAGGAGGGCAATGTGGCAGATCACAAGAAGGCCATACGGAAAATCATCAAGGACAACCTTGGTAAGCCCATCATTGGCAACCTTGTGTTCGGTAGTAAATCAGGAATCATGGATGATTTGAACATCATCGATGAATTCCCTGATGGGGTGATGTGGGTCGTGGATATGTGCCAATTCCGCGCTGATCGTCAATTGATTCATGAACTGATCACCAAAGGGGTCATGCTAATGGTCACAGGCTCCAAATTCTTTCAAGCGCCGCCCTTTTGTGGCGCATTGCTGGTGCCTAAAACCATCACCTCTGCATTGTCATCTCTGGATGCCAGTCCGGCAGCGGTCTTTGGGAAGCTTTTCACCAAGTATGATTTTCCCCATTCACTGACGGGCATCCGTGAGCAATTGCCAGATTTCCAAAACTGGGGATTGCGCATGCGTTGGCAAATTGCCATCAAGGAAATGGAAGCCTACATGGCCATTCCCGCTTCTGCAACCAACGCCTGGATCCGACGATGGAATCGCGTGGTAGCTGGCCGTTTAGCCATGAGTGACACGTTTGAATTGATGCCAGACATGGAGTTGAGCAATGATTCCATCATTTCCTTCATCATCAAAGCGAATGGCAGGGAACTTCTTAAGGATGAGCTAAAGGTGCTCTTTGATCAAATGGTAACAGAGGAGCATGAAGGGCTTGGTGATCATCACAAGGTGTTCATGGGTCAGCCTGTGACCTATGGTAAATCTGCGTTCATTCGATTGGCCTTAGGGTCATACTCGGTTCGCAAGCAAATGGAGAAAGGTAAATTTGATTTGCGCAATGATCTGCGCTTGGTTGACATCATTGAAGAGAAGGTCCTTACCTTGTTTGGATGAGTGATCACGCATTGCACTTGATTGAACAGTCACAACGTGCCTACCAGGTAGCTGTGCACAGGGGATGGGTCAGTGACAAAGATTCTAGCTTGCTTTTTGTTGACTGGGATGCCCTTGAAGCGCGTTTAGCCCATTTGTCCAAGGCCTTCGGTCACCCGCATGCGAATCACTGCGTGGCCATCAAAACCATGCCGCATCAGGCCGTTCTTAATCGCATGGTTGCATGGGGTTATGGACTGGAAGCAGCCTCCATGGAGGAGGTGTACCTGGCCGTTGAGGCAAAGGCTAAGCATATCATTTTTGATTCACCGGTTAAAAGGTCTCATGAAATCGAGGCATGTCAAGCCATTGGTGATCGCTTGCTGCTCAATGTCAACAGCTTGGAAGAGTTGGAGCGAATGCCTGAGCATCCAAGCTTCCAAATTGGCATTCGCATCAATCCAGAGATGCAGGTGTCGGATGCGGCGCTATACCATGTGTCGGGGTTGGAATCCAAGTTTGGGGTGCCAATCTCTGATCGATCATCTATACTACATGCCATATTGAAGTATCCGGTGACTGCCTTGCATGTCCATTCCGGTTCATCCATGAGTGATTTAACGCAGGCTGTTCAAGCTGTGAACGCATTGATGGAACTGGCAAAAGAGGCCAATGACTTCCTTGCTAAGGCAGGAAAATCAAGACGGATCACGGTCATTGACATGGGAGGTGGACTTTCACCTGAAGAGATCAACAAAGGAGAGAGTTACATGCAGACCTATGCCAGCGCATTGAAGGC
>DFSH01000003.1 GCA_002378565.1 Flavobacteriales bacterium UBA3442
GCGGGCGCTGCCTTCTTAGCAGTAGGCTTTTCTGCAGGTTTGTCCGTTATGGATGGGTTGACTTCAGACGCATCAACGCCTTGTGCTTGTGTTTGGCTTGGAACTGCACCTTCAGGTTGAGCCTGTGATTGCATATCAGAATCGTTCATTGCCTTGTTTTGATCGGCCATGTTTAGGAGGGATAGATTTTGGAGCTCAAATGTCAGTCAAATTCAGCGCATTCTTCCAATAACCCCAAGCTTTTTTTGCTTGAGCCATAAGCATGCCCTGGCCATTCCGTGTTTGCCAACCCATTTCCTCCATCTGCTTGAGCCACAATGTCTTCTCAGGAATGTAGATCAAATCAACGGCCAGGCCGCTGGTATTCTGATTCATGACAGGGGTTTGCGGTAGTTGATGCTCCAGCTTATGCATCCCTAAAGGGGTGCAATTCACAATCAAATCAACAGGGCCTGGATGCACTGACCCATAGGCTGTTTGCTTGCAAGTGATTGCAGGTTTCTCCTTCCTGCATTGCATTGTGACTTGCCATTGGTGGCTTTCCAAGGCGTATTGAACCGCTCTGGCTGCTCCGCCATTGCCAATCAACACCGCTGTGCCTTTTGCTGGAACAGCATCTTTGATGCTATCCCAGAAACCTTCCCAGTCGCTATTGTGTCCATGCCATTGGTTATTTATCCGGCAAACAGTATTGACTGCTTGGATAGCCTTTGCTGAATCGGTGACATGGTGTAAATAGTCCATGATAGCACGCTTATGGGGCATGGTCACATTGAAACCATCAAGCTGAAGGGCATCGCTTGCCATCCAATGGGCCAGTTGGCCTTCAGCGACTTCAATGCGTCTGTAGCTCAGGAGTTGGGCATTTTTCAATTCTGCCCATAGCTCAGTAAAGCATTCGGGGGATTGAGAATGTGCAATGGGTTGCCCAATGACTGCAAACTTGTGCATCACTGCTGCTTTGTCTGGCTGTTGAGCAAGGCAACGATGCCAATGCCGACAAGTGCTGCGACAAAGACACCCGCATGCTGCTCCCATGACATGCTGTCAAAGTCTGCATGGTTTGGCCAAAGGGGCAGGTTTGAATCTAGCCCATGGTAGGGGTAAACCTTAATCAAGGAGCCGGCTATGAAGCCAGTCATGAGTGAGAGCATAACATTGGGCGCTTGCTGAAAGCACCAGCGAAGAAACCGTGCAAAACTCAACAAGCCAGCCAGCGCACCGGCGGAAAAGCTGGCAATGAGTAACAGGTCCCTGTCGTGGATGGCAGTCAGGATAGACTCATAGACACCAAGGAGAATCAGGATGAAGGAGCCGCTGATGCCGGGAAGTATCATGGCGCAAATAGCGATGAATCCCGAACTGAAGGCCAATGTAGCTGTAAGCTCCTGGCTTGCAGGGGAAATAAAGGTGAGGCCGGCGCCAATAGCAATGCCTGCATAGAGGCATATTCGATGGGCCAGGGTTGGTTGCTTCACCTTGCGCCAAATCAAGGGGAGAGAAGCCAGCACCAGACCAAAAAACCCAGACCAAACCAACATAGGGTGTTGGTCCAATCCCCATAAAACCAGCTTAGATAAGCTGACAATAGAGAGGCCTATGCCTGCGAAAAGGGTCAACAAGAAGGGGCCATCGATAGTTTTCCAGGCAGCCTTTGCTCCATGGTTTTTCCATGCAACAACAGCTTGTGGGCCAATGGCGTGGATGGCGTCCAGCAGGCGTTGATAGATGCCTGTCAATAGGGCTACCGTGCCACCTGACACGCCAGGCACCACATCTGCAGCACCCATGGCAAGTCCGCGAATCAGTACATCAAATGCTTTCATTGCCATCAGTTTGTTTTATCCTTGAGTGGTGGAGCTCAACCCTGTCCAGGGTAAATGCTCTCTAACGCCTCTTCCAATGAGTTTCCAAATTGTACCAAAGCGCGTTGCCTGTATTCCTCTGACAAGCTATCTTCCTCAACCAGTTTCAAATAACCAATCAGCAAAGCCCACACATCCACGTGTTTAGGGTGCATGATGATGCCCATCTCCATCAAGGCTCTTGCAGCCATGTCCAGGCCTTCTTCTGAGACCTCAGAACAGGCAATGACAAAGGCTTCAGCATCTTGATCAAGGCAAGACATCAGAGATTCCATTGCTTTGGTTGCTTCAAGCTTTAGCCCAGTCATCAGATAAACTTCTAACGCAATGGCGTGAAAGTTGACCATGTCGGGCTCCAGTTCAATGGCTTTTTTCACATAGCTGATGCTGTCAATCAAGTTGCCAGTGAATGCCGTGATTTTTGCTAATTCAGCCCATCCTTCAGCCAATGAATCATCCATGGTTATGGCGCGCTGAAGCACGGTGATGCTTTCTTGGTCTCTGTCTAATTGCTGCAGACACATAGCGATACGCAAAAGGGTGTAAGCGGCGGGTTGGTCAGCTGCGATGGCTTCCTCATAGGCCAGCATGGCCTCCTTAGGCCTACTCAATGCTTCAAGGATGCGTCCTTTGTCATAATGAGCTGCAGCAAAGGTCTCATCAATCAAAATAGCATAATCCAAGGCATTCAATGCCGCTTCTAGCTGGTCTTGCTTCGTGTGGCTGCAAGCTTTGTGGTACCAAGCAGTTTCTGAATAGGGTTGCTTGCTGATGTAGGTATCAAACCATGCGATGGCCTCTGCATGCATGTTAGCTAAGTCGTGATTCAACGCAAGCAAGTAGAGCAAATGCTCATCATCGGGTTCTTCAGTGAGCATGTCGGCAATGCTCTCAATGGCTTCTGGGTAGAGGCCCATGGCGTTGTACAATGCGGCCAGTTGACCCAAAATAGGGTAACGATCCTCCACGTGATCCAAAGCCAGTTTCAAACTCTTGATGGCTTCTTTATGTTTGCCCATTCGCACCATGATCAAGCCCCGGGTCCATTCCAGTTCAGGGTGATTGGGTGCCACGCCTTCTGCATGTTCCAAGGCTTTTCTCGCCTGTTCAACCATGTTAGCTTCGACGAAATAGCGGGCAGTTTTTACTGCAAAAATTGGGGCGTTGGGGTAGAGGTTAAGTCCCATGTCAATGGCTTGCTTTGCAGAGTTCAATTGCCCAATGTCCATATAATGGTCAGTGATTTCCTCAAACTCTTCCACGTCAAAGAAGCCAATCTCCTTGGTTCGAATGAGCTTTTCAAATCGCTCAATGAGGTGTTTGTTGTCGCTTACTTGCATGGCCTTGATTCTAGCTGATTAAATGTATACACACATCGTGCCATTGACGCATTGACTGACTCAGTTTTTCAACGCCCTTGTGAACAATTGCAGCAACGGACTCATGGAATGCTTGCCAAGGCTTCAATGGGCTCTACATTTGTAAGAGAATTCACTGATTTACTGCTTATGACTTTGATTGCATCTGTTTCTGGTATCCGCGGAACCATTGGAGGTTTGTCAGGTGACAACTTGACACCCATTGACATCGTGGCCTTTGCTAGTGCTTATGGTCAATGGCTTCAGTCACAAACACGCCAGGGGGACGATTTGAAGGTTGCTATTGGTCGCGATGCAAGGCCTTCAGGGGACTTGGTGCAAAGCATGGTGAGTCAGACGCTGATGGCTATGGGCATCAATGTCTTGGATTTAGGGCTGTCAACCACACCAACAGTTGAAATGGCTGTTGTCTGGGAGTCTTGCGATGGGGGCATTATTGTAACGGCCAGCCACAACCCCGTGGAGTGGAACGCATTGAAATTGTTGAACGCACGGGGAGAGTTCTTGTCTCAAGCTGATGGCGAAGGCATTCTTGAAGCCGTCCACAAGGGAGAATTCACCTACGCATCTGTTCATGCCATGGGAACCATGCAGACATTGGATGATGCAATACCACGCCATGTACAAGCTGTACTAGACTTGGATTCTGTTGACATAGAGGCCATCACTTCAGCGAACTTCAAGGTGGCTGTTGATGCAGTGAATTCAACAGGCGGCATTGCTATACCCATGATGCTTCGTGCATTGGGCGTGAATGACCTTGAGTTGATCCATTGTGAACCCAACGGTCAGTTCCCTCATAACCCAGAGCCTTTGCGACGCAACCTGGATGACATTTGTGCATTGGTTCCAGCTAAAGGCTGTGACCTTGGCGTGGTCGTTGATCCCGATGTTGATCGACTGGTCATGGTTTCTGAAGATGGGGAGCTTTTTGGCGAAGAATACACGTTGGTTGCGGTAGCAGATTACCTTTTATCAAGGCAGCCCGGTCATTGTGTCAGCAACCTGTCAAGTTCACGGGCTTTGAGAGATGTGGCTGAGCGGCACGGCTCAAGCTATTCAGCATCAGCAGTTGGTGAAGTGCACGTGGTGGAGGCAATGAAAGCACACAATGCAGTTATTGGAGGAGAAGGCAATGGCGGCATCATCGTGCCTGAGTTGCATTATGGCCGAGATTCCTTGGTTGGAGTTGCCTTGTTTCTTACCCATTTGGCCCATCAAAAAATGAAAGCCTCGGAGCTGAAGGCAACCTACCCCAAGTACTTCATGGCAAAAGAGAAAGCACAACTCACTGCAGACATGGATGTGGATGCCTTGCTCAAGAAAGTTGCCCTCATGCATGCGGGTGAGATCATGAGCACAGTCGATGGGTTGAAAATCGATTTTGATGAAGCATGGGTTCACATGCGCAAGTCCAACACCGAACCCATTGTCAGAATTTACACCGAGGCGGGCAGTCAAGCTGAAGCAGATGCATTGGCAGCTCAGTTTGTGAAACAACTGGAAGCTTCAAGCCTTTCAGACTCAACCTTAACACCATGAGAACATACCTAGATAACGCTGCAACAACGCCCATTTGTGATGAAGCAAAGCTTGCCATGGTTGATGCCATGGATGCCTACGGTAACCCTAGCAGCACCCATGCTTCAGGTCGCAAGGCTAAGGCCATTGTTGAATCCGTCAGGAAAGATATTGCCAACCGGTTGGCATGTAGCCCCTCTGAAATTGTGTTCACCTCAGGGGGCACAGAGGCAGATAACTGGGCATTGACATGTGCTGTGCAAGACTTGGGTGTCAGACATATTTACACCTCTGCGTTGGAGCATCACGCTGTGGGACACACTGCTGAAGGCCTGGGTTCTTCTAGCGCTTGCGAAATTTATAGGGTTCCTCATGATGCCGATGGCGTCCATGATCTACTCTGGCTTGACCAGCAACTGGAAAAGCACGCAAAAAAAGGAGAGAAGGCCATGGTAAGCATCATGCATGCAAACAATGAAGTGGGCAACATCTTAGACCTGGCACAGGTTGTTGACTCATGCAAACGCCATGGTGCCCTGAGTCATTCAGACACCGTGCAAACGATGTGTCATTACCCGATCAATTTAACAGAACTCCAACTGGATTTTGCAGCCTGCGCTGCCCATAAATTTCACGGACCCAAAGGGGTTGGGTTTGCATTCATTCGACGAGGTATTCATGGACGGCCCCTGATCAAGGGTGGCGGACAGGAGCGAGGCGCACGTGCGGGCACAGAGAACGTGGTTGGCATTGCTGGCTTGGGAGCGGCATTCAATGTGGCCATTGACAACATGGACGCTAAGGCGGCTCATGTTCGGTCAGTGAAAGCGTATGCCATAGATCAATTGAACCAAGCCTACCCCCAGGTTATCTTTAACGGCCTTTCTGCTGAGATGGACAAGAGCCTGTACACAGTTTTGAATTTTTACCTGCCCTCGTTGCATGACAATTCCATGATGACCTTCCAGTTAGATATCCATGGCATTGAAGCCTCTGGAGGCAGTGCTTGCAGTAGTGGATCTGTTCAAGGCAGCCATGTCATATCTGCCTTGGGTAAAAAGGTAGGGACGCGCATCAGTTTTTCAGGCTATAGTCAAACTGCGGATATCGATGCCTTGATGCAAGCCTTGAAAAACATTGAGAGCAAT
The DNA here is from genome assembly GCA_002378565.1 of Flavobacteriales bacterium UBA3442. Taxonomy (GTDB): domain Bacteria; phylum Bacteroidota; class Bacteroidia; order Flavobacteriales; family Schleiferiaceae; genus TMED14. Next base: position 5,914 of record DFSH01000003.1, read on the forward strand.
TTGGCCACAATCAAGGCGACTGCTTGATCAATGAATCACATTGATGGTCCCGTGCACGCGGCCATCTTCAGTTTCAAAGTACCACACATAACTGTCTTGCTGAGAAGGCTTGCCATTGATTTTTCCGTCCCAAAACTCTTGAAAAGGTTGATCGGTTTCAAACACCACATAGCCCAGTCGATTGAGGATAACGAAACGGTCATCATTGAAGCAATCATTGCCAGCAATGGTTAGCAACTCGTTGATGCCATCCTCATTGGGCGTGAAGGTGTTTGGCACCCACAGGCGTTGATCATCTCGTATGATGCTTGTGGTGAAGGAGTAGTCGAAGCTGGCGTGGCAAATGCTGTCAAACAAGGTCAATGTCACAGTGTAAGTGCCCGAAGCCGGCAGTCGGTAGGTGGCCACACGGCCCGTATCGGTCACACCATTCTCAAAGGTCCATAGGTATTGGTAGTTGACGCTGTCTGTGCCGTAGGTGACATCAAGGCGCACCCTGCCATCCCAGCAGGTGTCTGGCGCTACGGTGACCAAAGGTCCATTCCAATCCGGATCAAAGGTGACACTTTGGTAGCTCGTGTCTGATTTGTTGCAGACGGTGTCAATGGCAATGAGTCGGACCGTGTAGGTGCCTGCGGCTTGGAATCGGTAGGATAGGTTGTTGCCGTTCCCGCTATTCCCATCACCATAGTCCCATTGGGCAAGTTGGCTCCGCGTGCTCTGATCTTGGAGTCGAATCTCATAGTATCTGTCGCAGGCCTCGTAGCTGACATCGAATGCAGCCTCAGGTGTGATGCCTTTGGTGTGGGTGAGGGTTAATGTGCTGGTATCTGAAATATCACAAATGGTGTCCATGGCAATCAAGGTGATGGTCCATGTGCCTTTGGTGAAGATTGTGGTGGGGTTGATTGAGTCAGAGCTGTTCCCGTTACCAAAGTCCCAATAAAACACATTAGCATTCAGTGAATTGTTAGTAAAGGTCACACGCATGTCTTCACAAAGGGTGTCTACATCGGAGTCGTAATCGATGTCTGCAATTGCAGTCACTGAGGTTTCAAAATCGATTTTGATGACACCAAGATTGCAATTGTTGCCGAGTCTAGCCGGCCCAACAACACTAGGAGTGGTGGGGAATGAGCCTCCTGAGCAGGCTGCACATACAGCTTGGTAAATGGTGCCGTCAGGGCCAAACCTTGACGTTCCGCCATCGACGTGTTCGCTGGAAGATCCGCCAAAGAAGCTAGCAAACAATGGGGCAGAGGCATTGCGCTCCAACACAAGGAAATAAAAGTCGCTGCCATCGGTGGTACTTTGCACGGCATCATTGGTCACAAACAAGCCTGAGGTGCTTCCCCCCATGCCCCCATTCACATTGCCACCCCATCCAGACATCAAGATATTCAGGCAAGCATCAACGTTGAAGGCTGTGGGGACGATGTTGGGCTGTCCATTGGCTGTGCCCCAGCGTGTGCTGAAAATGGTCTGTGTCAAATCTTCATGGAATTTGTGCACAAATTGACTACCTGATGGCGTTCTCCAAGTCCCTGCAGTGACTGGGTATATGCCCTTGGTTTGGCCAAAAACGTACACCGCCCCAAGCTTGTCAATGTCGATCAAGAAGGATAAGTCCACTTGACTGGTACCAAGGTACCGGCTGGCTTCAATGGCGCCCGTATTAGAGAATCTCGCAATAAAGCCATCCAACCCACCTTGGTGATTATTGACCGCATTGGGAAGCCCAGTGTTGCTTGTGCTTCCTGTGATGAATACCTTGCCGTTTGGGGCAACCTTCAGGCCGTAACCTGCATCATTGCCCGTACCACCAAAGTACCTTGACCAGTTGAGGCTGGCTAGGTTGCTGCTCATTTGAAATACCACAGCATCTGTTGATCCATTGCGGCTATTTGCGGCTAAAGGGAAATTGGATGAAGAACTGGTGCTGACAATGTAGACTTGGTCTTGGCTGTCGACCACAACCTCACCACGTGACACATCCCCATAGTTCTTTTGAATGCCCTTATCTAAGCCATCAACACCATTGCCCCCGATAATGGTTGCTGCGGTGTAAGCAGTCCCCGTGTTGTTGATGACGGCGACAAAGATGTCAACGCCATTGCTGAAATCCATAGGCAAGGGGGAACCCTGTGAAGAGCCGTAACCTGACCCACCATTGAAGCTTTGGTCATAGCCTGGCACAGACAGCGAGGAGGTGATGAAATCGTTGGAGCCTGTTGTGCCCATCATCACCAGATTACCTGCGTTGTTAACCATCATGGAGTGGGGCTGGTCAGGTTTATTTCCACCCAAGTAAGTGGAGTAGATGCGGCTTGTGCCATCAGCGCTGAATTTGGTGAGTCCTATGTCACAATTCATGTAGCCTTGTCCGCCGGTAGGGTCATTGTAGCTAGGATCCAAAGCGCCTGTGGTGATGGGGTAGCCAACATCAAAGACGATGCCTGCACCGTATAAGTTGCCTTGGCCGTCATAGGTAGCTGTGTAGCCCCAGTTGTCAGCCATCGATCCGGAAAAGGAAGAAAAAACCAAGGTGGGGTCAATGACCAATGGCAGTCGCTTGTTGTAACGACCCAGCTTGAAGCGCACCACGCCATCTTTCACGTCAAAGCGACAGGGAATGGTTTTACGGCCACGCGGTCCGTCTTGGTAGGCAACCAGGCCCGATTCACGAATGTCACCCATAGGTGTTGGTAGGACGAGTTCGTTTTCCTGATTGACATAGGGCGTCAATCCATCGTAGGACAATTGAATCAGCTTAGGGTCTGCGCCAATGTCAATAAGCCAGCTGGTTTTCGCCTCGCCAAAGTCATCGCGTTCCATGCGTAAATCGATGCCCGGGTAGAGGTCTTTTTGAATGAACCCTGCAAAGTCAGGGACGTTGCTGGCAAAGGCGCTTGGGTCACCGCCTGTCAGGTAGTTCCTGTAGCCTGCTTGCTTGCTTTGACCGACCCATTTGCTGGGACTAGATCCAAGGTAATGGCAAGCAAAGGCAAAAAAGTCCATGGACTCCGTGCCCGAATGATTGTCATGCTTCACTTGATCCTGATGGGGGTGATGGGGCATGTTTTCCGGATTTGCAATCATGACCTTGTAGCCAGTTTCTTGCCAGAAATAGGCGCCAGCATTGAAGGCCATTTTGGCTTCAAAGTCACCTGACCATTGTCCTTGGTTTGGTACATGAATAGCTTGGCCAAAAAGGCCAACAGCACATATTACTAAAAAAGCGAACAGGAATCGACGACAGGCCATGGTCAAATTTACGTTTTATACCCGGGTACACTGCAAGAGGCCTTTGCTCTTGTCCCCCCAAAGGGTAGCAATCAAAAAGCGTTCCTTATTCTCTGTGCATTGCAATGCAGACTTGATTTGATCTGCCCGCTGCGGGAACCCCCTGCTGATGACAGAGAAACCAGCCTTTGCATCTGACTTGCTCGGCTTACCTCTGTGGTCAAGTCGAAAGACTCTGCCGGGGAAGTCTGCGGGAACGTGACTGGCAGTCAGTAAGCCGTGAGAAGGGTGAAGGCGTTTCAATCCATGGAGTGATGCCAGGTGATTGACGCCGCGTGACGCTATGACAGAAGGGTAGGGGTCAATCAAGAAAGCAAGTGGCTCACCCGCCATGTCAACAATCTCACCTGCCATGACGTGTGAGTCATGGCGAACGGCACCAGCCCCCTCCAATTCCACGATGCGACGCTTGGCCGGGCTATTGTACCCCCTTTTTGCGTGAATTAGGAGCTCTTTGACTTCGCGGTTGAGACTCAACCAAATCAGCTCACAGGCTTGAGGGAAAAGGCGTTCAGCCTCGGTCGCATCAAGCAGTGGGGAGAGCTTGATTAGGACATGTTCACTCATGGTAAGCCAAACGTCCATCAACACTACGGCATTGGGTTCACAGGCATTGGGATGAAAAACGCGCTGCCCATTTTGCAGCCTAGAGGGGTCAGAAAATACTGCATCAAATCGACCGGTTTGCAGTGATTCAGCCTTGTCTTGAATAACACGCCTTGTTTGACGAAGGACTTGGCCATTATGGTGGAGCATGGTTGCTAGATGTTCATCGGGTTCAGTGATGGTCATGTTTGCGCCACATTGCTCAAATGCCCATGTGTCAACACCAGACCCACCCGTTGTGTCCAGACCTTTCCACGACGCAGGAGAGCCTATGGCCTGGTGTAAAAAATGGGCTTTCCATGTTGCTGTGGCCTCTGAGCTTGCTTGCCGAGCATTGCTCAATGGTGGCAAAAGGTAGCCTGGCACTTGGCAAAGGCTGGGCCATCGTTCACTCAATGTTTGCTGACCTTGTTTTTGATCAACCAATAGCTGCCAATGGGGATTGTTATTGGCTTTGAGTCGCAAGGAATCTATGTCGTAACCCTTATAATCATTAAGGAAATCCTCAATGTCATGAGGGGCTGGGAAATCTATTTTTAATAGGTCTTGCTTCATGTAAGATCTGCAAGTTAGGACGGCATTAAACCTTTCACACAATTCGTGAGTCTTAAAGGTGCTGGATGCCCTAAATTCACAACTTCAAACTGTATCATAAGCCCTGTTTCATGAAGAAATTTTATTTTTTGACTGCCATGCTGACCATGATGGCCCTATCTGCTCAACTCACCACAGTGATTGATACGGCTTCTGGCGGCGATTTATCGACACAAATGTTTTTTGCTGGTTCGCCAACAACCAGCTCTGTGTCGACTTGTCCTGGAACCTTGACCCTCACCATCCCCGCAAACTCATACGTGTACAGTGTGGATGTGAGCTATGACATGACTGCGGGTGGTCAGGCTTGGAAGTCTGAACAAGAAAGTTACTTGAAATGCACATCGACAGGCAACACGGAAGCTGCGGTATCAGTTGGTGTTGGGAATAATGCTGGAACCTTTTCTTACAGCCGCAGCAATTTATCTCTTGCCAATGGTGTCTCGACAACGGGTATCTTGAATTTTGAATTGCATGCCTTCAGGACTTGGGGTGGGTTTGGCTGCTCAACAAACCTCAACAAGGTGGATGCAGGAACATGGATCATTGCGGTGACCTATGGCGCAGCACCTACATGTCTTGCGCCAACGGGTTTGACCTTGAATTACCCTACACATAATCAAGTGAATGTTGGATGGACAACTGGTGGCGCTAGTAATTGGCAGTTGAAAGTAGGAAGTGTTGGTTTCAATCCTGTAGGTGCTGGTACTTGGCATGCTTCCACGACAACCAATTATGGGATAACCGGCCTTAATGCGTCAACCACATATGATATCTACGTCCGTGACAGCTGCGGCACAGGCAACTCCTCTTTGTGGGTAGGACCATTGACGGTGACCACCTTGTGCGCACCGACCGTTGCGCCAACAACAGAGAATTTTGATGGGACTTCGTGGTCAACGGGTGCGGGTTGGACCAATACTGGTGATGCTATAGACGCGTGCTGGACCCGTTCAGCTGTACCTGGTTCTGTTTATGCTTGGGGTACAGGTTCAGGTGGTACAGGAACAAACAACACAGGTCCTTCAGCAGATCACAGCACTGGAACGAGTTCCGGAAACTACATCTACACAGAGGCTAGCAATGGAGCCTACGCGGATCAAGCGAGCATTTCTTCACCACTGATTGATGTGGCTTCACTCAGCAATCCATCTGTCACCTTTTGGTATCACATGTACGGTCAGTATACGGGTACCATTGCCTTGGATGTATGGACTGGTTCAGCATGGCAGCAAAATGTGTGGACCAAATCTGGCGCTCAACAAAGTAGTTCTTCTGCAGCTTGGGATAGCGTGAATGTTTCTTTGGTTGGCTTTACAAGTCCTTTGCGCGTTCGATTCCGTGGCATAAGGTCTTTTCAGTCAAGTGGTGACATGGCTATCGATGATGTGGCCTTTGAGAATGGGCCAACCTGCCCTTCGCCCACGATATTGACAGCGACAGCCGTTGGCTTCACGACTGCCAATTTCACTACTGGTGGCGGTAGCGCATCGTCACATGAATTTGTGGTTGGAGCGGTTGGCGCAGCTGCGGGGTCAATGACGAACAGCGCCGCGGTAACTGGAAACACAGGTGGTTTGAGTGGACTTAGTGCAGGCAACAGTTATGATGTCTATGTCCGTGGCATATGTGGTTCCGGAGATACGAGTTCTTGGTTTGGGCCCTTGAGCATTCAAACCTTGTGTAGCCCTGTTAGCGCACCGTTTACTGAGAATTTTGATGGCAGCAATTTTGATGATGGTTCTGGCACCTATTCAGCGGGTGACAGCCTTGACCCTTGCTGGTTTAGGGATCCAGGACGTGGCAACTCACCAGGTTCTCCCTATTACTGGGCCATTCGCGATGGTACAACAAGTACACCGCAAACAGGGCCTAATGATGACGCAACTGGTGGCGGTAACTATGCCTACACAGAATCCACGGCAGGCGTGGCGAGTCAGGTTTCAACCTTGAGAATGGTTCCCGTGAACATCTCTTCTTTGACCAACCCGCAATTGTCTTTTGCCTACCATGCATACGGTAATACCATGGGTAGCTTGAAGTTTGAAGTATGGCAGCCTGGTTCAGGCTGGGGGCCGGCAACTACAGTGTTTTCTGGACAACAGCAAAGTTCGCAGTCCTCAGCATGGAAGGACACAGCATTTGCCATCTCTGCGACAAGTGACACCATTGTTGTGCGATTTGTGGCTGTGCGCGGATCATCCAATCGATCTGACATGGCCATCGATATCGTTAAAATTGAAGAAGCGCCTTCTTGCCCTGACCCTTATGCATTAGCTGTTTCAGCTATCACGGCTACGTCTGCAAGCATTTCATGGACTACAGGTGGTTCAAGCAACTGGAATGTTGCCTTTGGTCCCACAGGCACAGTCAGCCCAGGCTCATCCTTCACTGCGATCACCAGCAATCCCTACGTGTTGACGGCCTTGACACCCGGCACGACCTACGATGTTTACCTGCGTGACAGCTGCGGCAATGGTGACGTGTCTGCATGGGTTGGTCCTGTGACATTCAGCACCCCCTGCCTGGGTTTGTTGGCTCCCTTTTCTGAAAATTTTGATGGCAGTTCATGGACGGCTTCAAGCCATTTTGATCCAGGCAATGTAGATGTGTGCTGGTCACGCAGTGACACGGCAGGGTTTTGGTTCAAAGGTGGGTCAGGTGGCACCCCATCCAATAATACGGGCCCGAGTTCTGACCACACCAGTGGGTCGGGTGGCTATGCTTATTCAGAGTCTCAAAACCCAACAGTATTTTCCACAGATTTGGTTTCACCACTGATTAAACTTGACACCCTGAGTTCGCCTGAGGTCGTCTTTTGGTACCATATGTACGGATTTCAAGTCCAGAAAATGGAGCTGTTCATTGCTGCCAATGGTGGTGCCTACACCAGTATTTGGTCTAAATTAGGGGCACAGCAAACATCCAACGCTTCGCCATGGGAAGAGGCTCGCATTGACATCTCAACCTATGCCAGTGACAGTGTGACCTTCAAGTGGGTGGCTACCAGAAACCCTCCTGGTTTCTTTACTGGTGGCGACATGGCCATTGATGACTTCTCTGTGGACAATGCGCCGTCATGTCCTGCGCCTTCCGTACCGACATCAACTGCAACGTCAACATCATCTGTCACCCTTGCTTGGACGACAGGCGGTGCAACTGCATGGGACATTGAATATGGGCCTGTGGGTTTCACGACAGGCAGTGGAACGGTGGTTCCAGCTTCGAGCAATCCGTTCACGGTGACAGGCCTGTCAACATCAACCAGCTACGATTTCTATGTCAGGGATGTTTGTTCAGCTACAAGTTCATCAGTTTGGATGGGTCCCATCACGGCGCAAACCAATTGTGGCATCATCACAGCACCATCGACAGAGAGCTTTGATGCCACTTTTACTGAAGGTACGGGTTTTGCTAATACAGCCTCAACCATTGACCCTTGCTGGACAAGGACACCTTCAACGGGCACGACGGGATTTGGTAATTCCAATTACCATTGGGGTGGCGGCACAGGTAGTACGCCGAGCAACAACACGGGCCCATCCAGTGACCACACAACTGGCTCAGGTTCTTATGCCTACGTTGAAGCCAGTGGGCAGACTGGTAGCACGGCTAGTTTGATTACACCATTTTATGACTTGGATACCTTGTCAACGCCTGAATTGCGTTTTTGGAAGCACCAATATGGCAACCAAATCAACAATTTCAAGGTTGTGATCAACAATGGTTCAGGTTGGACCACGATTCACAATTCCTCAGGGGATCAAGGCAACCAGTGGACAGAGGTTGTTGTGTCCTTGGTCAATTACTTGACCGACACGGTGCAATTCAAGTTCATCACCTTGAAGCCAACTTCTGGCGGTGCAGCCCGTGGTGATGTTGCGATTGATGACTTGGTTGTCGCGAATGCCCCAACGTGTTTAAAGCCAACCAATGTGGCAGTTACTGCAAGCACTCTGACATCCATCACCTTGGCTTGGACAACGGGTGGCGCAAGCAATTGGCAAATTGAGTACGGGCCCTTTGGTTCAGTACCTGGAGGTGGTACCATTGTGAATGCTACAAGCAATCCCTTCACCATCACAGGACTGAGTCCTGGTTCAACGTATGCAATGGTAGTGCGCGACAGCTGTGGCTTGGGAAGCACCTCTGCATGGTCAGCAATCATTACAGGTAGCACACTGTGTGGAACCGTGCTAGCGCCATTGACACAAAACTTTGATGTGGGCTTTAATGAAGGAGCAATGGGACCCAATTTTTGGAATGCCGGTTCAACCATTGACCCTTGCTGGTCACGAAACCCTAACTCCGCGGGCACATCAGCCGTTTACCACTGGGGTGGCGGTTCAGGTAACACGCCTACAGCTAACACTGGTCCGACATCAGACCACACATCAGGCAGTGGCAATTATGTCTACACAGAGTCTTCCTTTGGTTCAGCAAGTGAAACAGCCCTTTTGGAAACCCCATTGATTGATTTGAGTGCATTGACTGCACCTGAATTGAAGTTTTGGTTCCATATGCGCGG
>DFSH01000054.1:0-4887 GCA_002378565.1 Flavobacteriales bacterium UBA3442
TGCAATGTGGTTTCACCCCAATTGATGTGGTCAAAGAAACTTCGCACCAACCTTGTCTTCACCTTTGTGCTATCGATCATTGTGAATATAGGCATGTGGTTTGAGCGATTTGTCATCATTGTAACCTCCCTTCACCGCGATTACTTGCCATCTTCATGGTCCATGTTCTCACCCACATTTGTTGACATAGGTATTTTCATTGGAACCATTGGCTTCTTCTTTGTCCTGTTCTTGCTTTACGCACGCTCCTTCCCTGTGATTGCACAAGCAGAATTGAAGACCATTTTGAAGACTTCAGGTGAGGAACAGAAAAAACATCAAGACTAACATGGCACACACTGAATCTCCCGCACTTGTACGTGCCCTTTTCACGGACGACGATGTCGTTTTGAGCGCAGTGAAAACTCTGCGCGACAAGGGCCACTCCATCTCTGAAGTCTACTCTCCATTTCCTATTCATGGATTGGATAAGGCCATGGGGCTCAAAGAAACCCGCTTGGCCATTGCATCATTCATTTATGGTTTAATTGGATTAACGGTGGCCATTCTCATCACATGGTACATGATGAACAGCAATTGGGCTCAGGACATTGGCGGTAAGCCATCGATGTCATGGGGAAAGAACATGCCTTCTTTTGTGCCAACCATGTTTGAATTGACGGTATTCTTTGCTGCTCACCTGATGGTATGGACGTATTTCATCGTCAACAAACTCTATCCCGGTGCTGAGGCACAGAATCCAGACCCGCGCACTACTGATGACCATTTCATGATTGAAATGCCAGCTGGTAAAGGCGTTATTCCTGCATTGAAAGCCGCTGGTGCCATTGAAATCATTGAAGCCTAAATCATGAAAAAGACTGCCATTTTTTCCTTGGTCATCGCATCTTTTTTGATGTCATGTCGATCAGAGAAAGACCAACCAGGGTACACCTTCATGGATGACATGTACAGCTCACCTGCGCTTCGAACCCATGAGGCTGTAGCAAACACCCCACAAGGAACCTCTGCCATGTTGCCTGTTGAAGGCACAATTCCACGTGGTCATGTTACTTACGACCTAGCTAACAGCACTGAGGGCTATGAGTCGTCAAAGGCCAATAGCCATGTACCTGCCAACTTTGCTGACATGGACCCGGCGGAAGGGAAGGTCCTTTACAACATCTTTTGCGCTAGCTGTCATGGGGCGAAAGGAGATGGTGAAGGCATCTTGGTTCAGCGTGAGAAGATTCTTGGTATCCCTGGATATGACGAAGTGCGCTTACCAGAGATAACTCCTGGCTCCATTTACCATGTCATCATGCATGGAAAAAACAACATGGGAAGTCATGCTTCTCAGTTGACCTATTCAGAGCGCTGGAAGATCATTTCCTACGTGATGCAACTTCGTGCCAACCAAAGCCCATCTGCATAATACCGTACCCATGTTTGAATTACCTAAGAAAATCAAAATGATTGCAGCCGCCCTGACCATTGTTGGTCTTGGCTTATTAGTTATTGGCTTTAACACTGATTACAGCCAGGCAAGTGATGGTCATGATGATCATGCTGTTGCTCAAAAAGATCATGATGCGTTAAGTACGCATGGCGATTACCCTGGTGAAGCTCATGCGGCGATGATTCAAGCAGCACTCACTGGTGAACTCGATGATTCACATGCTGGAACACACAGTGATCATGATGCACATGCAGAAGTCACTCATGAATTGGAGGAAGGACATGCAGAAGCCAGCCATGCTGAGCACGCAGTTGATTCCCATGATGACCATGGCGCAGCGCGTCACGCTGAGAATCGGCCATGGGCTGGTTTGTTGGTGAACACTATTTTCTTTTTATCCATTGGATTGGGTGCCTTGTTTTTCTTGGCTATCCAGTATGCCGCACAAGTAGGCTGGTCTGTTGGCATCCTTCGCGTAATGGAGGCTATGGCTCTATGGGTAGGTATTCCGATGCTTGTCATGTTCTTCATCGGCATAGCCGGAAGCCTGCATTGGCATCACCTGTACCACTGGATGCTTGAGGGCATTGCAGACCCAGCAAGTGCTAACTATGACAAAATCATTGCAGGCAAAGTTGCTTGGCTGAATGCCCCATTTTTCCTTGCGCGTACGGTCATTTATTTCATCATATGGGCTGGTGCAGCATACCTGTTTCGCCGCAACAGCTTGAAAGAGGACGCCATGTCAAAAGGCAAAAACCTATTCTTTACCCAGCGCAAGTTGGCGGCTACCTTCTTGGTGCTTTATGCGGTCACTTCATCGACCAGCGCTTGGGACTTCATCATGTCAATTGACACCCACTGGTTCTCTACCATGTTTGGATGGTACACCTTTGCAGGCATGTTTGTGACGGCCTTGACGGTGATGAATTTGATTGTGATGTACCTGCGCCTTGGCGGCCATATGCCATGGGTGAATGCCAATCATCAGCATGACTTGGGTAAATTCATGTTTGCTTTCTCCGTGTTCTGGACCTACTTATGGTTCTCACAATACATGTTGATTTGGTACTCCAATATCCCTGAAGAAGTGACCTACTTCATGAATCGTTTCAGTGCAGAATACAAGCCGATTTTCATTGGCATGGTTGCCTTGAACTTCCTGTTGCCAATTCTTGTGTTGATGTCTCGTGACTCAAAACGCATCTTCGGCTTTTTATCATTGGCCTCAGTCTTTATTCTTGCTGGCCACTGGATGGATCACTTCATCATGGTTATGCCTGGCACTGTAGGCTACGAATTCGGTTTTGGCTATCCTGAACTTGGTGGCTTGCTCTTTTATCTAGGCCTTTTTGTCTTGGTGGTTGGTCATTTCTTGGGCAAAGCCCCATTGGCCATGAAGAACCATCCCATGGTAAAGGAATCCAAACATTTTCACCAATAATCCGCACTGAATCATGACCGGTCTATTGACAGCACTTATTATCATCCTTGCAGTTCTCACCATACTGCAGATTATTCGCATCTATGAATTGTCGGGTGATCTCAACAAGGAAAAATCCTACTTGACAACCCATGAGGATAACAATCGTCAGGGTTTCTACTTGCTTCTCTTTGGCATTGCCATTGTTGCATCATTGATCTGGATGATGATCGCTTGGGATGAAATCCTACTGCCTCAATCTGCTTCTGAGCATGGTGTTGAAACCGATGCCTTGATGAGCATTTCTATGGGTTTGATTCTCATTGTTTACTTCATCATGACGCCTATTTTATTCTGGTTTTCCTTCAAGTACAGAGGATTGAAAGACACCAAGGCAACCTACTATGAACACAATAACAAGTTGGAGCTGATTTGGACATCTGTTCCAACGGTGGTTTTGGCTGTTTTGATCATCTACGGGCTCACGGTTTGGTCCAATACCATGAGCCCAGAGAATGAAGAAGATCCAATGCGTATTGAAGTCTACGCGCAGCAGTACAAATGGACGGCTCGCTACGCTGGCTCAGATAACAACCTTGGTTATGCCAATGTGCGATTGATTGAAGGCGCTAATGTTCTTGGACTTGACTTGGAGGACATCAACAGCCAGGATGATTTTTCGCCAATGGAAATTCATATCCCCGTTGGCCAACCTGTTCTTTTCACCTTCCGAAGTCAGGATGTGATTCATTCTGCGTACTTCCCTCATTTCCGCGCACAGATGAACTGTGTGCCTGGCATGACCACACGCTTTCAATTCACGCCAACGATTACCACTGCTGACATGCGCAAGGACCCTGATGTGATTGGCAAAGTTGAGCGCATCAACGCCATCCGTGCAGAAGCCGGCAATGAGCCGTATGAATATGACTATTTGCTGCTTTGCAACAAGATTTGCGGCGCTGCACACTACAATATGCAAATGAATGTCATTGTGGAAACACAAGCTGAATATGATGCATGGGTTCTCGAACAGCAATCCATCAGTCAAACATTGGCAGCTAACAACTAAGCTATTATTATGTCAGATCACGACACACACCACAAGGAGAATTTCTGGACGAAGTACGTCTTCTCCATGGACCATAAAATGATTGCCAAACAGTTTTTGGTGACAGGTATTTTGATGGGCGTAGCAGGGGGCTTGATGTCCATGTTGTTCCGCTTGCAATTGTCATGGCCTGATGACAAGTTTGGCATTTTGTCATCCTTGCTGGGAAAATGGGCCCCTGAAGGGCAAATGGATCCCAACATTTACTTAGGATTGGTGACCATGCATGGCACCATCATGGTCTTCTTTGTTTTGACTGCAGGACTGAGTGGCACATTCTCCAATCTGTTGATTCCATTGCAGATTGGTGCACGCGACATGGCTTCTGGCTTTTTGAATATGTTGTCTTATTGGTTCTTTGCAGTGTCTTCGGTCATCATGCTTTCCTCACTCTTCGTTGAGATGGGACCTGCTGCTGCTGGTTGGACGATTTACCCTCCATTGAGTGCAGTGCCAACGGCAATGCCTGGTTCAGGAATGGGCATGACCTTGTGGTTGGTGTCTATGTCTTTGTTCATTATTGGCTCATTGCTAGGTTCTTTGAATTATATCGTAACCATCATCAACTTGCGAACCAAGGGCATGAGTATGACACGTTTGCCATTGACCATCTGGACATTCTTTTTGACTGCCATCCTTGGTGTTTTGTCATTCCCTGTCTTGTTTGGCGCTGCCTTGTTGTTGATTTTTGATAGGTCTTTTGGTACGAGTTTTTTCTTATCAGACATCATGATTGCTGGCGAATTGCTGAACAACCAGGGTGGTAGTCCCATTCTGTTTGAGCACCTGTTCTGGTTCCTTGGTCACCCTGAGGTGTACATCATTATTTTGCCTGCTTTAGGGATCACATCTGAAGTGATTTCAACCAATTCACGCAAGCCCATCTTTGGCTACCGTGCAATGATTGGCTCCATT
>DFSH01000054.1:5178-22358 GCA_002378565.1 Flavobacteriales bacterium UBA3442
ACCCCTTCCTTGGTTCAGTATTCACATTCACCACGTTGCTGATTGCCATCCCCTCTGCGGTAAAGGCCTTCAACTACATGACCACCTTGTGGAAGGGCAATTTGCAATTCACACCTGCCATGCTCTTCTCTATTGGTTTGGTATCCACCTTTGTAGCAGGTGGACTGACAGGTATCATTCTTGGCGATAGCGCATTGGACATCAATGTCCATGACACAATGTTTGTTGTTGCTCACTTCCATATTGTGATGGGTTTGTCAGCCATATTTGGCATGTTTGCGGGCGTCTACCACTGGTACCCTCGCATGTACGGTCGCATGATGAACAAGCGCATGGGGTACTTGCATTTCTGGATCACCTTTATTTCAGCTTATGGCGTATTCTTCCCCATGCACTTTTTGGGGTTGGCCGGTTTGCCACGTCGCTATTTCACCAACGCAGAATTTCCCATGTTCGACGAATTGCAGGATATCAATTTGATCATTACAGTCTTTGCTTTGCTGGGCGGCATTGTGCAATTGGTATTCTTGTTCAACTTCTTCTACAGCATGTGGCGTGGTGCGAAAGCCCCACAAAACCCTTGGAGGGCGAACACCTTAGAATGGACAGCTCCGGTGGCGCACATCCACGGCAACTGGCCTGGTGAGATTCCTGAGGTTCACCGCTGGCCTTATGACTACAGCAAGCCTGGTCATGATGAGGACTTTGTTCCCCAAAATGTCCCCATGAAAGATGGTGAAGTTGGTCATTCATGATGGCAATACAACAAGCAATGAACCCGATGCGTGCATCGGGTTTTTTTTTGATGCCTAGATCAGCTTCCATGCATAACTTGTGGTCATGACACGATTCCTCTCAGGCGACAATGATGATCTCGAAATGGAAGTTGAGTTGAAACTCAGACCGGCTTCTTTCGATGACTTTGCCGGCCAGGAAAAAATCCTTGAAAACCTGAAAGTTTTTGTGGAAGCGGCCATTGCGCGTGAGGATGCCTTGGATCATGTCCTCTTGCATGGCCCTCCGGGTCTTGGCAAAACCACCCTTGCGCACATCATTGCCAATGAGATGCACGCAAACATTCGACTCACCTCTGGACCTGTTCTGGACAAGCCGGGCGATTTGGCTGGTTTGCTGACAAGCCTGGAAGATGGTGATGTGCTCTTCATTGATGAGATCCATCGACTCAGTCCGGTGGTTGAGGAGTACCTGTATTCGGCTATGGAAGATTTCAGCATTGACATTGTTTTGGAAACCGGGCCCAGTGCCCGTTCGGTTCAAATTCAACTCAAACCCTTCACCCTGATTGGCGCCACCACGCGCTCGGGCTTGTTGACATCCCCCTTGCGAGCCAGGTTTGGCATTTCATCTCGCCTGCAATACTACAGCCATGAACTCCTCTCAACCATTGTTGAACGCTCAGCAGGCATACTGAATGTGCCAATTGAAGCCGATGCCTGTGTGGAGGTCTCAAGACGAAGCAGAGGCACCCCCAGGATTGCCAATGCCTTGTTGCGTCGCTTGCGTGACTTTGCACAAGTCAAAGGAACAGGTGTTGTGGATATGGCCATTGCCAAATTTGGCATGGAATCCCTTGATGTAGATGCCTCTGGTTTGGATGAAATGGACAACAAGATTTTGTCTGCGATCATTGATAAATTCAAAGGGGGTCCTGTTGGTCTTGGAACGCTGGCAATAGCTGTGAGCGAACAAGCAGAGACCATTGAAGAGGTGTATGAACCCTACTTGATCCAGGAAGGTTACTTAGCAAGAACCCCAAGGGGCCGTGTTGCCATGGATAAATCCTTCAAACACCTTGGTCGGAAGTTGCCGGGCAATACGGGGCTATTCAATGATCAATGAGTTCTCCTGCTGAGATTCTGAAGGCACATGCGAACCAGTTGGGATTCATGGCCTGTCGTGTGGCAAAGGCTGAGTTTCTTGAAGAAGAAGCACCACGTTTGGATGCTTGGCTTGGGAATGGCTTCCAGGGGTCCATGGCTTACATGAACAACCACCATGACAAGCGACTGGATCCACGCTTGCTGGTTCCTGGCGCCAAGTCTGTCATCACCTTGGCCTACAATTACTTCCCCGAAAAGGATGAAGCAGAGGATGACCACCCCAAGATGGCTAAATACGCTTATGGCATGGATTACCATCGGGTCGTCAAGGACAAGCTATTTGAGCTCATGCATTTGCTGCAGGCTGATTTAGGGCAAATTGGAGGACGGTGTTTTGTTGATTCCGCCCCTGTCATGGAGCGGGCATGGGCCAAGCGTTCGGGCCTTGGATGGGTTGGAAA
Source organism: Flavobacteriales bacterium UBA3442 (assembly GCA_002378565.1). Lineage (GTDB taxonomy): Bacteria > Bacteroidota > Bacteroidia > Flavobacteriales > Schleiferiaceae > TMED14. Next base: position 7,481 of record DFSH01000054.1, read on the forward strand.
GCATGGCCTGATTCTGCGCAAGGGAGAGGGGTCATTTTTCTTTCTTGCAGAGCTGATTGTGGACATGGCATTCACGGTGGATCAGCCAGTGATGGACCATTGCGGTACCTGCACCAAGTGCATCGATGCCTGCCCCACGCAGGCTATCATCGCACCTGAAGTTGTGGATGCCAACAAGTGCATTTCTCACTTAACCATTGAACTCAAAGGCGCCATGGATGATGCCTTTCAGGGTCAGTTGAAGGATTGGGTGTTTGGCTGTGATATTTGCCAGGATGTGTGTCCTTGGAATAGCCACAGCAAGCCTCATGACGAGCCTGATTTCATGCCGGGTAAATGGACGGAAATGGACTTGAAGGACTGGACATCAATGAGCAAAGAGGCCTTTGACAGGGTTTTTGATCAGCACCCATTGAAACGCACGGGCTATGATGGATTGATGCGCAATCTGAAGGTGAATGGCTTCAAGGCCTGATGGCCAGTTCTGCAGCCTGCATCACCTTGTAGTTGTCCTTGTCATACAGAATGGCTACCCAATGGCATTGTGAAGCATCCCACTGTGGGTCAAGGGTGAATGTGACCTTTTCTGTGAAGACATCACCAGATGCCACGGAAGTGGCGCTGAGACTTTTGCCAAATGTCCCAAGGGGTGCTGCCCTGTATACATTGTTGTGCCTGTACGTCAAGTTCCTGGTGTTGTTGGGCATCAATTGTGGGGAAATAATGCCTGATTCTTTGAGGTATATCGCAAGTGCAATGCCATGACTGCTGGCTTGTGACATGCTCACATTGACATCCAATACGGCCACATCAGACAGGCTGTCAAAGGAGGCTTTCAGCTGGAATAAGGCTTCGGTACCCAAGGCAAGTTCACCTGCGGTGAGGCTTGTCCATGCGGTGTAGGATTTTTGTTGTGAGTTGGGGTAGTCCATGCGCTGAACCATGCCTAAAGGCAATGCAAATATGTTAAAAAAGGTGGCCAAGTCTTCCCCAGTGGTTGTTGTAAAGTCCGTGGGGTAGTCGGTGGTGACGCCAGTGAAATTTGATGGCCCTGCATGGATGGCTAAGCTGACCACCGATGAGCCATAGAGGCTGTCCAAGGCTTTTATGGCTTTGCCTGCCTTGGGGCAGTTTTTGCAGCGATGCCCGGTGAAATCCTCAACCAAAACGACCCGGCCTGTTTGTATCAGGCTATCGCCCTGAATGATGGAGTTGGTATCAATGGGGTTCGGACCACCCCCCTTGAATGGCTCGTCGATCACGTCACAACTTGTAGACAGAAGGCCAGCTATGATGAGAAGAAAGCAAGCAAGCCGTGTCATAATGAAGAGGTGATTGAAATGCTGAGACCGTTAGATGGTGGTACCACACGACAGACACCGCCGACACAAAAGACGCCTTGTTGTTGGCGGCCATAACCGATTTGGAATCGGGTGGGTCCATTGAAGTGGATGACAGAGACAATGGGGTAGTGAAGTCGCCGTGAGGGGGTGGGATGGCCGTAGTTGTAGATGTCTTGTGCTGCAAGGGTCCAATTGGATGAGATGGTCCACTCAAGGAGTCCCATCGCCATGTCACCACGATAGCCATCGGCTAAAGCCAGCTGAATTTCAGAACGTAGGGTTTGCTTGTTGGCTAAGCGGAACTGGTTTTCCCAAACGACGGCTTGCACATGAATGACAGAGTCCATGTTGGGTGAGTCCAGAATCACGGCATCGCCTACCCCATCAATCAAAACGGTTTTGTTGTAACGAAGATCATAAAAGGTCAACATGGTTTTGTAGGAACGAGAGTATTTTTTTGACCAGCTTGCATTGATGTCCTGGAAATAGGGAATCTCACCGGCTTTTAACCAATCTGACTGGTAGCCCATGCTGCCTGCCTGCGCCATGCTACCATCATCCAGCACTTGCTTATCTATGCTTTGCGCGATGCTTGCGTTGAAGACGAACAGGGTGCCGTATTTGCCGCCGAGCTTGCTGCCTCGAGGGAGTTGATAGCTGACTTCAACTTGACCGCCTTGCTCACCATTGATTTGGGTTGCATAGGGATAAAGGGAAGGCAGGGCATAGAGATGGGGTGTGGTACTTGAAGGTAAAAAATTAACAAAGAGATCGAATTGCTGCGCATTGCGATCGGAGCGGAAGCTCATGTTGTCAATGCGCTTGCCTGAAAGCAAGAGGCCAAAGCCTTTTTTCGCAAAAGTCAAGGTGCTTACAAGGGCTTGGCCTGGTCGGTAGATGTAGCCGTTATCGTAGCTAGGGTCATTGATTTTGTAGGCATACTCTGATGACCAGTCCCATAAACCCTTGCTGACATCGCCTCGAATGGCCCAAGCCCCTACATTGTTTGGTAAATTCAAAATGGGGTCATAGCCGCGCTGAAATTTACTTACAAAGGAAGCGCCAATGCTGGCAAAGACGCCTTTGTCTGACAGTTTTGGGAATGGTTGGGTTAAGTCCCAGCCCAGGTCCACCCCACGCAAGACACCTTCACCCGTGGCAAAGTACAAGCGTTGACGTCCCATGACGGCTTTAATTTGAAGGCCATTCCCAAGATCGCCAATGAGACGAACCCCGTCCATGGCATTGTCAAGTCCAAGGCCTCGTTCTTCGTAGGAACGAAAAATCAAGCCTGAGCCAAATTGCTCATAGTAATTGCCGACTGTGAAGTTCCAATCCCCTTGCTGCCATTGTGCATACCTGTAGGCAATGCCTTCGCCACGGTAGCCTGTAGGAAAACCAAGCATGACGTTTTGGTAGTTTTCATAGCGAAGACCTGCCGTGAAATTCCCAGATTGATAGGTTATCAAGGCATGGCCTTGGCCTAGGAATTCTTCGTCGGGGTAGAATTCACCGGTTGGATCAAGCACCTTGTCCTCAAGGTACCATTGCGCATCACTCTGGAACAGCACACTCACCTTGCCCTGTCCGTGAAGGGTTGGCATCAATAGGTAGGCAATCAAAGCCAGCCGAAATGCCTTCATTGTTGAGTGGATTGACTGCGCATTATTTCCCCTCTGTTTAATTTCAATTTTTCATTGTGAGCCAAGGCCTCAATTTGTTCAATCAATACCTCTTCCTCTCCAGGTACATAGCGGTTGGATTCCCAGACGATTTCACCTTGAGCATTCAAAAGGAAAGTGTGAGGCACATTGTTGACACCCATGGCCCGTCGCAAGTCACTATTGGCATCAACGTAGACGTCATAGTTCCAGCCTCGAGAGGCCACAAACGGCGCAACACGCGAACTGGTTCTGGCATTGTCAATAGAAATAGCCACCATTCTCAAGTTGGCATCAGCGACCAAATCTTCATGGTAGTCTGCCATGGCATCGAGTTCACTGATACAAGGCTTGCACCATGTTGCCCAAAATGAGACGACCATCGGACCATCATGGGTCAATTCGGATGCTTTGATGCTTTGCTTTTTCAATGTCTGAATGGTGACATCAGGTAAGCCCTGACCGAATGCGCCAATGCTGATAACAAGGATACTAAGTAACAAGAGTTGTCTCATGTGGGTAAAAAAAATAAAAAATCCAGAAAGACCAATGGTCCCTCCGGATTAAAAGATGGTAGTAATCAGAGGCTTAATGAGCTACTGACAAGCGGATGCTACGAATGGCGCCATCAATTGTCACCTGTGCGGTGTACAATCCAGTGGCTAGATCTTTAACGTCCATAGCGATCACATGGTTACCAGCAGTGAATGTTTCAGCATCAACAGAGATGACCAATTGACCAGTAGTGTTGTAAATACTCACAGCTATCGTCGCTTCCTTGTTCAGCTCAACTTCAACATTTGCCACATCTGTTGCAGGGTTGGGGTAAGCAGTGATGGATGCGGGCAAGCTGATCTCGTCAAGACCGAGAGCGGAGTTGGCAACCCAAATGTTGTCCAAGTAAAACGCTTGGTGCCCTGCGGAGATCCCTTCGAATTTAAAAATAGCTTCTGTTGCTGATGCATAAGCTGCAAGATTTAATTCAGTGGTTACCCATTCACTGGCTTGAGGGTAAAAACGGTATTGCGCCCCGGGATCAGCACCTGTGACAAGCGCATTGCCGCCTGGCGCAAACAGGCTATTCCATGTGCTACCACAATCTGTTGAAACAGAAATCTTGAACTGGTCAGCGCTTGAACCACCACGTTTAGCGTAAGCATGGGTCATGAATAGCTTAGGTGATGAAAGCGTTGAGAGATTCATTTTCTTGGTGATGATGTACGCTGAGGTGTTAGGAGCAATGGTTGGAAAATCCCAGCGCATAGACATGGTCGATTGTCCGTGTCCACCTAAATTCCAATTGACACCATTAGAAATTCCCTGATTCACAGCAAACACACGAGGGGCTGATGCAGAAGAATAGGCATATATGAAGTCATTGTTTGGAGAATCTCCTAAGGCGTGGGACTGAAAGCCTTCGTTGTAAGGTGTAGCAGTAGGAGTTGGGTCTAGCGCACTGATGGTCACCGTTGACGACGTGTTGTTCATGCCATTGTAGTCAGCTGTCCCGTTGGGATTGGTAACCGTTGCTATGAATTGGGTGGAACCGGAAATGGTGGTTTGTGGAAATGTGATGGTAGCTGTTTGCCCAGCGCTGATGCTGCCGGACCAAGCTTGGCTAACGGGAGTTCCTCCATTGAGTGTGTAGGCAACATCGGCTGAAGTGATGGTCAGCGAACCAGCGTTTTCAATGGTGACAGAAGGGGTCAAGTAGGGGTCACATAAGCCGCCAGTTGAAGCTGAAACAGATTGAATACCAGCGTCAGGCAAGTTGGATACAGTTTGCGGAGCGCTGTATGCTGCATTGACAACATCCTTGTTGTTATCATCTTGAACAAATGCTACAATAGCTACTTCACCAAGGTTGGCGATGTAGGTTGGCAAAGCCACATTGAAGCTAAAAGTTTGTGAAGCGCCAATGGCCCAGCTGTCAGCGAGTGTGGTGCCACCGGCATTTGGCAGCATTTTACGCATTACACTGTAAAAATCTGATTCGCCATTGCTTCCAGGAGCTGTTGCGTAGTTGATTTCTTCTTCGACGATCACAGTATGCAGCTTCAAAGAGCCAGAGGAGCCTGAACTGAATGCAGAAGATGTGCTGTTAGATATGTTCACCGCAATCTGGACGGAGTCATAGGTACTGTTCAGCGTATGTGTTGCTAAAAGAGCCAGTCCAGGAGCAACCGCGTAACGCGTATTGATGGCAGCGGCTGTGGCATTTGCTGGAGCGCCTGAGTATGAGCTGCCTGTCGGAGCAACACCGTCCATGGCTGACCAAGGCACACCGCTCACAGAGTAATAGCTTACACGGGTTGCCGCATCAGCGGGGTTGGCTGCATTCATGGGGTCTACACCTGGCCAGCTGGTCTGGTACTTGATGGAAATTGCCTTGGCGCTATTGGCAGCTAACAGAGCGTTGAAGGCAGGATTTTGTGAGGCACATGGGCCACAAGATGCTTGGGTGAATTCCTCAAAAAGGACCAGTCGAGTAGGCTGTGCAGTGATAGCGGCGTAGCCAATCATGGCAACTAATGCAAGGGTAATTTTTTTCATCGGGCAGGTAATGGAATTATTTATCCGACAAATGTACGCGATAGGCTAGAAATATGGCTAAATATTAGCCATGAATTGAAGTGCGGCAAAACTAAATAATTAATTCTCGTTTATTGTTTCATTCTAGCCTTTTTATTTTTGTCGGCGTATCTTTGGGGCGCAAACTAATACACACTTGAAATGAAGCCTTTTTTTTCCTTGCTTAGCTTATGTTTGTCCTTTGTCATGTATGGTCAGTCCTTGACATTGAATCATGTTGATACCCTTGTGGTTATCAATCCAAACTCTATGTCAGTGGGCGAGGGTCATATTGAGTTGCTTAACGTTGACACCATTGCGAATGATTACTACTTAAAAATTGCCAGGGTTGGCAGTACCGGTTTGGTAGATTCCAATGCCTTCTGCTTTGACCTGTGTTACGGTGCGGGTACAGCCGCGAGCATGGGAACAGTGAATATTGCATCAGGGGCAGTATCCTACGATTTCGCTGGGTATGCATATACCCGCAACAGCAACGTAGGCCTGGATACCATTTGGTACACATTTTTCAACGCTTTGGACCCCAATGACAGCTTGCAAGTGCCTTTGGCCTTTTATTTTGACGCCACAGCTTCACAGAATGAATCAGTGAAGACAAGCGTTAGCATTTACCCCAATCCTGCAAGGGATGTGCTTTTTGTAAACTACCCAGCCATGAGTCTATCCTCACGATTGGTGTTGATTGACATGACGGGTCGTCGGGTTCGAAGCCAGGAACTGCTTCCCAACTCCGTGTCAAGTCGTTTGTCATTGCATGGCTTAAACCAAGGCATGTACTTGCTTGTCCGCCAATCGGAAGGCAAACAAGTAACCTTTGGAAAAGTTGCCATTCAGCCATAAGAAATGCCCGACATGGGCGTTGAATAGATCATGATTCACCACCTCAAAGGGACATTGATCGAAAAAAGTCCGTCCCATGCCATCATGGAATGTGCGGGCATAGGCTACTACCTTCATATCTCATTGACCACCTATGGCCAGATAGCTGATGGCGACATTCGCCTGTTTACCCATCCGGTTTACCGTGAAGACGCGCAGCTTCTGTATGGTTTTGCCACGACGGGTGAGCGCGATGTATTCCTCTTGCTGCTGAGTGTCTCTGGCGTCGGTGCCAATACTGCTCGCATGATATTGTCTGCTCTGACGCCATCAGAAACCGTCCAGACCATCGCAAGTGGTGACTCTGGATCCTTGCAGAAAATCAAAGGCATAGGGGCAAAAACTGCCCAGCGAATCGTGGTGGATTTGCGCGACAAAATTGCCAGAGCCAATGTGTCTGAAAGCATGTCTGGAAGCACGGGTGGGTCATTGCGAATGGAATCTATCGAGGCCTTGATGGTGCTTGGGTTTTCCAGGCCAGCCGTTGAGAAAGTTGTAGCAAAGGTCATCGCAGAAGAGGAAGCCACAGAGCTTGAAGCAGTCATCAAATCTGTTTTGTCCAAGCTCTAATGCAGAATCCATTCCTCTCCTTTTGCATCGCATGTCTTGCGGGGTTACTCTCTACGGGGTTGCAAGCACAAGTTGTGGATAGCAGTGGCAACAATTCTTGGAATTTTCCAGGATTGAATGTGCCAAGCAATATCCACACGGAAGTGACCTATGATCCAGTTACTGGAATGTACAAGCTGCAAAGATTCATTGGAAGTACAGCCTTTGGCGCCCCCACCTTCCTAACGGCTGCACAGTACCAGGCACAGGTTTATGATAACCAAGAACTGGCAACTTGGCGCACCCGGTGGGCAGCAGGGTCAGCTGCTGATCAAAGAGAAGGACCAAGCATGGTGCCTGACATGACCATCAATAATCCAGCCATCAAGGAGGTGTTTGGTAGTGATGAGTTGGATATCCGACCCCAGGGCTCAGCGCAATTGAAATTTGGCCTAAGGTATCAGCACATTGACAATCCCATCGTTCCTGAGCGAAACAGGAAAACCTTGGCCTTTGATTTTGATCAAGACATGCAGATCAATGCGACAGGTAAGCTGGGGGATCGGCTGGATATCAAATTGAACTATGACACCAAGGCAACCTTTGCCTTTGAAAACAAGATGAAACTCAACTTCACTGGCTTGGAGGATGACATTGTCAAGTCATTGGAAATGGGAGATGTGAGTCTGCCAACCGGGGGGAGTTTAATCACGGGCGCGCAGAGCTTGTTTGGTCTCAAAGGCAAATTCCAATTTGGCAATACCACGGTCACCACGGTCATGGCTGAGCAACGAAGCCAAGGGCAAAGTTTGAATATTCAAGGCGGGGGAACCACGCAGGAATTTAGCATTGAAGCAGACAATTACGAGGCCAACCGGCACTTTTTCATGTCGCATTATTTTCGTGATCACTATGAGGATTGGCTGAAAACCTTGCCAGTGATTCAGTCCCCCATCCAAATCACCAAGGTGGAGATATGGTTGACCAACCGCAGAAGCACGCCCACACAGGTGAGAAACATTCTTGCCTTTTTGGACTTGGGGGAGGCGGAATCGCATGCCTGGCGTAGCACATCAGCTGGCCGCAATGGCGAAGCTATTTTTCCAGCCCCAAGTGCCAGCAACCTGCCAGCCAACGGCAGCAATCGTTTGGCACCAGATGAGTTAACTCAACGCTTTTCCGGCATTCGTAACAATGCATCGTCGGGTTCCATCCTAAGCAGTGCAGGTTACGACCCCAATGTGGAGTATGCGGAGTTGAGCAATGCACGCAAATTGTTGCCTAACGAATACAGCTTTCATCCACAGCTGGGATTCATCACCTTGAATATGGCACTCAATCAGGATGAAGTTCTTGCCATTGCCTACCAGTATACCGCCAATGGACGGACCTACCAGGTGGGTGAATTTGCCAATGATGGCGTATTGGCGCCACAGGCTTTGGTTGTTAAGCTTTTGAAACACAGCACCCTTCAAGTGAAGTCTCCCATTTGGGATTTGATGATGAAGAATGTGTACAGTTTGAATGCTTACCAGTTGAGCCAAGAGGATTTCCGATTGGAAATCATGTATCGCAATGACGCAACAGGCATGCCCATCCCTTTCTTGCCAAAGTCTTCAGTGAAGGATCAACTGCTGGTGCAAGTCATGGGCCTTGATCGGGTGAATAGCAATGGCGATCCATTCCCGGATGGCTTGTTTGATTTCATTCCACAAGTCACGGTTTTGCCGCAGACTGGCCGCATCATCCTCCCTGTCTTGGAGCCATTTGGGTCCTCTTTAGCCAAGCATTTACCCACCCTAGCAGAGCGCAAACGCTATGTGTTCCAACAGCTCTATGATTCAACCTTGTTTCGCGCACAAGAGCAAACACAGTTGAATAAGTTTTTGATCAAGGGGCGCTACAAAGGTGGAGGGGGTTCGTTGATCCAGCTCAATGCCTTCAACATCCCAAGGGGTTCGATCAATGTCACCGCTGGTGGCCGCAAGTTGATGGAAAACCAGGATTACACCGTAGACTATGCCTTGGGGCAAGTGCGCATCCTCAATGAAAGTTTGATGTCTAGCGGGATGCCAATCAAGGTCAATTTTGAAAACAACAGCATGTTCAACATGCAGGCAAAGACTTTTGCTGGCACCACTGTTGAGCATCGTTTGTCCAAAGACTGGGTCGTTGGGGGTTCTCTGCTCAGGCTGTCTGAACGCCCTCTGACTCAAAAGGTCAATGCAGGGGACGAGCCTATTTCTAATCGCATTTGGGGCTTGAACAGCACATTCAATCAGGATTTGCCTTCGTTAACCCGCGCCCTTGATGCCTTGCCCTTTGTGTCGACCAATGCCCCATCCAAGGTGCAGCTCACGGCAGAATTTGCTCAATTGCTGCCAGGGTCTCCCCGCGGAATCAAAATCAATGGTGAAGCCACGACGTACTTGGATGATTTTGAGAACAGTCAGATGACCATTGATTTAAGAGGAACCACCACTTGGCACATTGCCTCCACACCGGAAGGCTTGTTAAGGTACCCTGAGGCATCACTGATGAATGATTGGGCTTCCAACGCCAACCGGGGCCGGTTGAGTTGGTACATCGTGGACCCTAGCTTTTATGCCTCAAATGGACAGACGCCACAAAATATCCGTAACGATCCATCCATCACCTCAGATCATAAGCAGCGCATGGTCCCCTTGTCGGAAGTCTTTCCCAACATCCCCCTGCAGCCCGGCATGGCACGCAACATCGCCATGTTTGATGTCCAGTTTGATCCAACTGAGCGCGGTGCCTACAACTTTGATGTCAATGGATTTCCGGGACTTTCTTCGGGTATTGCATCCGATGGATCACTGAACAACCCTGCTTCCCGATGGGGTGGGTTGATGCGTCAATTGACCATCAATAATTTTGAGGAGCAGAACATTGAGTTCATTCAGTTTTGGGTCATGGACCCCTTCTTGGATGACCCGTCAGCGCCAGGGGGAGATCTGGTGTTCCACTTAGGCAACCTATCTGAGGATATACTCAAGGATGGAAGGCAGAGCTTTGAGCATGGCCTCAATCCACAAGGCCTGCTCATGGATGTCGATTCTTCAGTATGGGGATACACCTCTCGCTACCAACCTGTGACAACATCTTTTGACAACGATCCCAGTGCACGCAGCTACCAGGATGTAGGATTGGATGGCCTCAATGATCAAGATGAACAGCGTTGGCTTGGCAGTGCTGGGCAGGGTTACCTGAGCCAATTAAACACCGCCTTTGGCGCCTCATCAGCTGCTTATGTGAGCGCTTCTGCAGATCCAGCAGCTGACAACTTCACCTACTACCGAGGTGAAGCCTTGGATCAAGCCAGTGCTGATATTTTGCAGCGATACCGTTATTGGAATAACCCTGACGGCAACTCTCAAACCACCTTGATCAATGGCTTGCCGGCGACCTACACCAACCTGCCAGACAGAGAGGATGTGAACCAGGATAACACGTTGAACAAGGCAGAGCAGTATTTCCAGTACACCATCTCAATGCGACCCCAGGATCTAGTGATTGGGCAAAATAATGTTTCAGACATTTACGAAACCACGACGGATTTGCTGCCAGATAACACCCGTAAACCGGTGAGATGGATCCAATTCAAGATCCCTGTTTTCGCGCCAGATCGACGCGTTAATGGAGCTTCCGATTTTCGATCACTTCGCTTTTTGCGCATGGTATTGCAGCAGTGGCAAGAACCAGTCGTGATGCGATTTGCCCGTTTGGAACTCGTTCGTGGTGAATGGCGCCGTTACCGCTTTTCCTTGGAAGCGTCCAGGGAGTTGATCCCCGTGGACCAGAATGACGGCACCACCTTTTCTGTCAATGCAGTGAACCTGGAAGAAAATGGCGGTCGTCAGCCCATTCCTTACATGTTGCCGCCGGGTATTAATCGGGAAGTGCTGCTTGGTAATACGTCATTGGTGCAGCAGAATGAGCAATCGCTAAGCATGGATGTATGCAACCTTCGCGATGGCGATGCCCGGGCTGTTTTCAAAAACACATCGATTGATATGCGGATGAACAAGCGACTGAAGTTGTTCACTCATGTCGAATCTACCGTACAAACAGAGCCCGTTTTGGATGGGGATTTGCATTTGTTCATTCGCCTTGGCAATGACTACAATTTGAATTACTATGAATTTGAAATTCCCTTGCAGGTGACGGCTTGGGGGGAGAAGGATCCAGGGTTGATTTGGCCAGAGGGTAACATGATTGATCTTCCTTTTTCGTGGCTAACAGAGTTGAAATTGGCAAGAAATGCAGCCATGGTCAACAACCCCAATGTCTCCTCGAGCATTCCCTATGAACTCATTAAGGATGAGGGTATTGTACGGGTGGTGGGCTCGCCCAATTTAGGCGATGTACGAACGGTGTTGATTGGCGTAAGGAACCCGAAGAAGCGCAGCACAATAGATGGCGATGATGGCCTGAGCAAATGCGCAGAAATTTGGATCAATGAGCTTCGCATGGTGGAATTTGATAACCGAGGTGGCATGGCTGCCCTGGCTCGTGGCACGGTTCAGTTGGCAGATTTAGGCCAAATTGCCCTCTCTGGGGCCATGTCTACACCGGGCTTCGGTTCATTGGAAATGAACCCACAGGAACGGAATAAATTCACCGCAGCTTCTTACGATTTCCAGACGCAACTGGACCTCGATAAATTCATCCCTGGTCGAAGCCGTTGGCGGTTCCCAATGTTCATCAACCATTCACAGGATTGGAAAACACCCTTGTTCAACCCGTTGAGCCCAGATGTGGAAATGGATCGTTCATTGGCAAATCTGAGCGATGGCATTGAACGCGACTCCTTGCGTGGCATGGTCAGCGATTTCACCCAGCGGCGTGGCATCAACTTCACCAATATCCACTTAGCCAGGGGCGGAGGCAACAGCAACACCCAAGGCCGTCAGCGAAGCCCAGTATCGAGTGAATTGGGCAGGCGGGCTAGTCCAGGAGCTAAATCAGGCACAGCCAAGCCCAAACCATGGGATCTTGAAAACCTGAGTGCTACCTATGCATACAATGAAATCGTCCGGCGCGACGTGAATACCATCCAGGATCGCAGGGATGCCTACAGAGGGAATTTGGCTTACAATTATCAGCGAATCCCCTTAAACATTGCGCCATTCAAGGGAATCAAGAACAAGAATTTAAGTTTGATCAGAGACATGAATCTCAACCTGACACCCTCACGGGTGAGCGCCAGGGCAGAGGTGAATCGGGTGGTTCAGGTGATGCAAATGCGCAATATTGACAACCCAAAATTCCAGTTGCCAACGACCTATGCAAAAAGCATGACCATGGACCGCAATTACAATTTGGTGTGGGATTTAAGCAAAAACTTCAAATTGGATTACACTGGTCGCATGCGTGTCAGGGTTGATGAGTTGCCCGGACCTGCTGGTGTGGATAGCATTGACACGTACCTCTTGAATAACCTGATGGCAGGCGGCAGGCCAATAGAGTACCATCACCATGTGAATGCGTCATGGCCGTTACCAATTAATAAAATCCCTTATTTGGAGTTCGTGCAAATGCAGCTTCGGTACCAAACAGATTTTGATTGGAACGCGCAACCATTGCTTGCTGCAATTCAGCAAATTGACTCCTTGGATTATGGTAACACAATTGAGAATTCTGGAAAATGGACGGCTTCAGCTAACCTAAATTTTAACACCTTTTACAACAAGTTCCCCTTCTATAAAAAGATGAAGCAGTCTAGCAGTAAAAGAGGTGGCAAAAGTCTACGGGCTGGGGATCGGCCCCCAGCAGGGGAGGTTTCTCAAAATAGGAAGCCTGTCAAAAAGGAAGAGGAGAGTATGGCGCCTTGGGTGAAAACCCTTGTGGTGACATCCTTGGATTTAATCACCATGGTCAAATCAATCAATGTTTCTAGTAGCCTGAATACAGGCAGCCTGCTGCCAGGATTTAATCCCTTGCCGGTGGTTGGCGGATTGAACCCTTCTAAAGGTATGTCTCCAGGCTTGGACTATGTGATTGGCATGCCAGTCAATATTCGCCAGAGGTCAGCTGAAAATGGTTGGATGGTTGACAACAGCAGTCAGCCAAATCGTGCCAGATCCACCTTGACAAGAACCCTGAATGCACGGGCTCAGGTTGAGCCGGTCAAGGACATGCGAATCACCCTGACAGCTCAGCAAAACTATGGCAACATGGAAAGCAGCACTTTCAGGTATTCGGATGGTTTGGGTGCTGACAGTAGCCTGACCAATGGACCTGGGTACTATGAGTTCAGCCCCATGAACTCGGAAACTTTTTCAACCTCTTGGCTTGCTTGGTCAACAGCTTTTGAGACGTCTGAGTCGCCCGATTACGATTCAGATGCTTACCAGCAATTCCTGTCCAATCGATTGGGCATTTCCAATGCATTTGGTGATCGGCAGCTGGGCTTGGATCCATCGTATAGCAAGGATTTCATTTCAGACCCCGATTCGTCTCGCTATGGCTACAATGGCTTCTCTGTCTTGCAGTCTGAAGTGCTCTTCAAAAGCTTTTTGATGGCCTATGGTGATGGACAAATCATGGATGCCGGAGAGGTCAATTTGCAATCCTTGCTTCCGATCCCAAACTGGCGTGTGAATTATACGGGGTTGATGCGCCTAAAGCCTATCCGCAAGCGATTCACCGCCTTCAACATGACTCATGGGTACACCAATACATTGACCATAGCCGGCGTGCAAACCAACATGCTTCGTTTGCAGAAGATGCAGGATAAGCCAAGTCAACCCTTCCCCATCGATGCCAATGGTGACATTTTAGCCAACCGACAGATTGGTCAAATGACCATGACAGAGGCATTTTCTCCATTGATTGGGGTGGATGTTCGCACAAAGACCAATGCGTCCTTCAAACTTGAAATTGGTAAAAATCGACAGGTTGCGATGTCCCTAGCTAACAACCAAATCACTGAAAGTAAAGCCTATGACATGACCGTGGGGGTGGGTTACATTGTGCGCGATCTTAAATTCACCTTGGTGGATCAAGAGGGTCAACGCACAAACATTCAAAGCAACTTGGAGCTGAAACTGGATGTTCGGGTATCTGACAATCAGACCGTGATTCGCCGCATCTATGAGAACTTCAACCAGCCAACTGCAGGTCAACGCAGGACCACGGTTAAATTCACGGCTGACTACCGACTGAGCCGTCGCCTCACAGCACAGTATTATTTTGACCAGACCATCAGCACCTTCAAAACGTCCATGGCCTTCCCTACAAACCAATGGCAGTCTGGTATTGCCTTCAGGTTAAACCTTGGCAATTGATTGCAATGAAGGAATTCCCCATGGCTTTTTTATTGGGGACATCCAACTTATTTTTGACAAAAATTTCAGCACCATGAACATACCAGCAGACCTTATTTACACGCAAGACCATGAATGGATTCGCCTTGATGGCGATGTTGCCACGATTGGCATCACAGATTATGCGCAAAGCGAGCTTGGGGATGTCATTTTTGTGGACATTGATACAGAAGGCGAGCAGCTGGACGCAGAGGAAGTCTTTGGTTCTGTGGAGGCAGTGAAAACGGTGAGCGATTTATTCCAACCATTCGCTGGTGAAGTGATTGAAATTAATGAAGCGTTGGAGGACAGTCCAGAATTGGTCAACACTGACCCTTATGGTGAGGGTTGGATGGTTAAAATACGACTATCTAATGTCTCCGATGCGGATGCACTGATGTCTGCATCAGATTACCAGTCGCATATTGCTTGAGCAGTTGAAGGACCTGCTACACAAAGCCTTAGGCTTGTTGCGAAGTTTGACAAGGGTATTCTGGCTTACGTTAGCTGCTTGCTGGGCAAT
>DFSH01000007.1 GCA_002378565.1 Flavobacteriales bacterium UBA3442
CCGGATGCCACATGGTAGGGGACGACCCTCATGGGTGGTGGGCATGCCTTGAAGGGGTGCCCGATCCAGAAATCCCCGTCATATCCATTGTGGAACTGGGTGTCGTCAGAGACATCCGTCAAGGCGAACACGGCATTGACGTTGATCTGTCGCCAACCTACACCGGCTGTCCCGCCATGGATATGATGGCAGAAGATGTTCAAAAGTCCTTGGCAGAGAAAACAGGGCAACAAGTTCAGGTCCACCTGGTGATTGACCCCCCATGGACCACCGATTGGCTGAGCGAATCCACCAAGGACAAGCTCCGAGCCTATGGCATTGCTCCCCCTGTCGGTTCCACCAGTGACAAAAGGGAGCTGTTTGGCCCGCCCGCTCAGGTCAGCTGCCCCAAATGTCAAAGCGCTCAAACCGAACGGGTTTCTGCCTTTGGGTCTACCGCATGCAAGTCCCTTTACCGATGCCTGGATTGCCAGGAGCCCTTCGATTATTTCAAATGTCATTGAGGGTTTAAAAAGGGAAACATGAGGAATGCCTGAGAATGCCGAACTTTGCCACAGTCTCAACCCACCCATCATGGACAACACCCTTCGCTCCCACACAGAGAATGGCCTCTGTACCATCACCCTGAATCGACCAGAGGTTTTCAACGCCTTCAACCGAGACATGGCCCTGGCCCTGCAGGCTGAACTATCCCTGTGTGCCGGCGATGACAGCATCAGAGCTATTTTATTGACAGGTGAGGGCCGCGCATTTTGCAGCGGTCAGGACTTGGCTGAAGCCACAGACCCATCCGGCCATTCGCTGGACACCATCCTCAGCGAGCACTACAACCCCTTGGTGCTGGCCATGCGCGCCATGCAAAAACCTATCGTGGTGGCCGTCAACGGTGTGGCTGCTGGCGCAGGCGCCAACCTGGCACTCTGTGGCGACGTGGTCTTTGCAGGTCATTCGGCGAAGTTCATCCAAGCCTTTGCGGGTATTGGACTGATACCCGACACTGGCGGAACGCTGACCTTGCCGCGCCTGGTGGGCTTTGCAAAAGCCAGCGCCTGGATGATGACCGGTGACCGCATTGGCGCTGAAGAAGCAGAACGGCATGGCATGATTTACCAAGCGGTAGCTGATGCCGACTTGATGGCGGTGGCAACAGCCGCTGCCCTGAAGCTGGCCAGCCAACCCACCAAGGCTTTTGCTTTGACCAAGCAAGCCCTCAATGCCGTGGTTTTCCCTGACCTCAAAGCACAGCTAGAGCTTGAGCGACGCTTGCAAAACATTGCGGGCGAAAGCCATGATTTCAAAGAAGGCGTGACCGCTTTCTTGGAGAAGCGCAACCCCCAATTCAAAGGACATTAAGATGAAGCCATTCAAGCAAGCCACCATTGTTGGGGCAGGCGCCATGGGGCGCGGCATTGCACAAGTCCTGGCGGAAGCCGGGGTGAACGTCACGCTCTATGACACCCACGAGTCTGCCTTGACCTCTGCCATCAAGCAGCTAGAGTCCGTTTACAGCCGATTGGTTGACAAAGGCCGTCGCAGCAGAGAGTCCTGTGATGAGGCATTAGCACGCATTACCACCATTGTCAACTTCAAAGACGCGGAAGGCTCTGACCTGGTGATTGAGGCCATCGTTGAATCCTTGGATGCTAAACGATCCGTCTTTCAGATGGTTGACGATGTGGTTAGCAAGGACTGCGTGCTTGCCACCAACACCTCTTCCTTGAGCATTGCCGCCATCAGCGCCGGCGTGAATAATCCAGGACGCTTGGTGGGCTTGCATTTTTTCAACCCTGCGGCTTTGATGCCTTTGGTAGAGATTGTGCCCTCATTGGCCACCGATCCCGATGTCCTTGCACGCTGCCAGTCTGCCGTGAAGGCTTGGGGAAAATCTGGCGTGGTCGCTGCTGACAGTCCGGGATTCATTGTCAATCGCGTGGCAAGGCCCTTTTACGCTGAAGCCTTGCACATACTTGAAGAAGGTCTTGCCGACGTGCCAACCATTGACTGGGCCATGCGGGAGATTGGTGGATTCAAAATGGGCCCCTTTCAGCTGATGGACTTGATTGGCCATGATGTCAATTATGTGGTGACTGAAACGGTTTGGACACAATTTTACTTTGACCCAAGATTCAGGCCCAATCTCACCCAAAAACGCTTGTTGGACGCGGGATGGCTTGGCCGGAAATCCGGCAAGGGCTTTTACGATTATGCCGATGGCGCGAGCAATCCTTCTGCCACCGAAGACCGGGCATTGGGTCAGGTTATTGTTGACCGCATCACTGCCCTGCTCTTCAATGAAGCGGCAGATGCCCTTTACCGAAACATCTGTTCAGCATCCGACCTGGAAACAGCCATGCTTCGCGGCGTGAACTACCCCAAAGGGCTTTTGCAATGGGCCAACGAAACGGGCCTTGACACCATCGTGGACCGACTGAATGCTTTGCGAGATCGCACAGGCGACCCCCGCTACCGACCCTGCCCTTTGCTTGTCGATAGGGCAAGCAACAATCAACCATTTGAATGCTGACGCATCATGTCTGACAACATCCTAACCATCCAAGAAGCCATTCAACAAGTCCGTTCCTGGACCCAGGACCGCTTCGCTGCAGAACTCAGCGACTTCATGGATGAGCAGCCAGCGCTCTTTGCTTTTTTGCTTAACCTATCTGAAGAGTTTGAGGACCAGGCGCATGATCTGCTGGTTCGCTCAGCCTTGATTTTACGTGAAGGCTTCACGATTGCTGACATTCCCGTGAAAACCATCACAGATGCCATCATTGAGGATGCCACCAGGGACGTCACGGAAAGCATGGGGGCAGATGATGCGGCGGACCTCATTGATGCGGAAAACATGGCTCGCCGATCGCGAAGCCCCTTTGTGTTTCAGGAGGGTCGGCAGTATTTGCACGATCAACTGACCCTTGATGCGGG
>DFSH01000042.1 GCA_002378565.1 Flavobacteriales bacterium UBA3442
ATGCGCTACATCAAGCGACTAGAACGCAAGGATATCTCATTGAATCACTCCATGATTGCGCTGGGTTCTTGCACCATGAAGCTCAATGCAGCGGTACAAATGCTGCCTTTGAGTTGGCCTTCATTCACCAACATGCACCCCTTTGCACCAAAGGATCAAGCTATAGGCTACCTAACCATGATTCACCAATTGGAGGATGATTTATCAGAAATTACCGGTTTTGCCGCCACCTCATTGCAGCCAAATTCGGGCGCTCAGGGGGAGTATGCAGGTTTGATGGTGATCAAGGCTTACCACGCAAGCCGCGGTGAAACGCAGCGTGACATGGTGTTGGTTCCTACTTCTGCACATGGCACCAACCCAGCATCTGCCGTGATGGCCGGCATGCGAGTGGCACTGGTTCAATGTGATGCAAGTGGTAACATCGATTTAGAGGACCTCAAGAGTCAGGCTGAAAAGTATGGTGATCAACTGGCTGCTTTGATGATTACCTATCCTTCGACCCATGGCGTCTTTGAGCCTGCTGTCATGGAGATAACCAGCACCATCCATCAACATGGTGGCCAGGTGTACATGGATGGCGCTAACATGAATGCTCAGGTGGGTTTGACCTCTCCGGGATTGATTGGGGCTGATGTCTGCCACTTGAACCTGCACAAAACCTTTGCTATCCCCCATGGTGGTGGAGGTCCTGGTGTAGGTCCTATTTGTGTTGCAGAGCATTTGGCTGATTTTTTACCCGGCCATGAGGCCATGGAGACTGGCGGGGCTCAGGGTATCGGTTCTGTTTCTGCAGCGCCTTTTGGCTCTGCCTTGGTGACTTTGGTCAGTTATGGTTACATCAAGTTGCTGGGCCCTAAGGGTTTGCTTGAAAGCACGAGGCACGCCATTTTGAATGCTAACTACTTGAAAGCCCGCCTAGAGGGCGCCTATCAGGTCCTGTACACGGGTGAGGCCGGTCGTGCGGCCCATGAAATGATTTTGGACTGCCGCCCCTTCAAGGCCACAACCAAGGTTGAGGTCACCGACATCGCCAAGCGATTGATAGACTACGGCTACCATGCACCGACAGTTAGCTTTCCTGTTGCCGGCACTTTGATGATTGAACCGACAGAAAGTGAGTCCAAGGCGGAGTTAGATCGCTTTTGTGATGCCATGCTTGGCATTCATCAAGAGATCATGGCCCTGGAGGTTGATGGTGCAGACCTATCCATGAATCTGTTAAAACAAGCCCCCCATACCATGGCCATGGTGACGTCCGATGACTGGGACAGGCCCTACAGCCGCATGGAGGCAGCCTTCCCGCTTGAGGGGTCTATGGATAACAAGATCTGGCCTGCGGTTAGACGTGTCAATGAAGCACATGGTGACCGGAATTTGATTTGTGCCTGTGTGCCAATTTCAGACTATGCATAGGTTGAACCCATGCTGTTGACTTTGAAGCAAGCCACCCTTGTTTGTGTGTGACATTTGCTCCGCCGTTGTCTGTCCTAATAAATAACACTGGCTTCCATTGAAGCTGGGTAAACTATTCGTTGTATTTTTTTACTTAAAAAAAGCCATAAATAAGCATGTATGCTAAGAAAAATGCGTATTATTGGAGTCTCAATAATTAAACCATGAGTATGAAACACACTACCCTAATTATGGCTCTAGCATTCGGTTCGATGTCTGCTTTTGCTCAAAATGCTGATCGTACAGCTCCTATGGAGCGCACGGTTGCAGATGACGTCGTCAAACACTTGACGCCTGCGCAGATGGAAGCCATCTACGGTGCAGAAACCCCTGTATGGTCTGAGGACTTTGCCTCAGGTATCCCCTCAACCTGGTTGACTTCAGGTGGCACGGCCAATGGCGCTTCCGATACGGATGCTGTATGGGTTTACCGTGGCACAGCGACCACGCCAAACAATACCGTTGGCAGCAGAGGTGGTTACGCAGGAGCAGCTGGCACTGCACAATACCCCATCACTTCAGCCACTGCATCCAATGGTTTTGTCATTTTTGACTCTGACTTCTTGGACAACGCGGGTATTGCAGGAAACTTTGGTAATGGCCTCGCGCCTTCAGCTCAAGTGGCTTCAATGGTAACTGACATGATTGACTTGACCAACTACACGGTCATTGACTTGATGTTTACGCAGTACTACCGACGCTTTGCTGGTCCTGGTAGCTCGCAGGCTGTGCCCGCAACCTACATTGATTTCTCAACGGATGGTGGTGCAACATTTCCTAATTCTGTAACATTGAACAGTGCTGTTGCAGTGAACAGTTCAACGGCAAGCAATGACATCGTTAGTGTCAGCGCAGGCTCCATGATTGGAGGCCATGACTCAGTGAAGGTTCGCTTCCGTTGGGATGGTGACTACTACTACTGGCAGATTGATGACATTTCGATCATCAACACACCAGCAAACCGTTTGTCATACACTGACTACAACGGCGCGCCAGCACAAGACATCGTCTTTGGCCCAGCCAGTGGCTCATCGCGCATGGGTATCACTAGCTTAAAGCAGGCACGCAGCATGTCTTTTGATTGTAACATCATCAACAGCGGTAGCGCTGCACAAAGCAATGTTAAGTTGACTGTTAATATTTTCAACAGCAGCGGCAGCAATGTTCAGTCATTGAGTTCAACGACTATTTCTACGATGGCTGCGGGTGACACAGCCAACTGGAACACGTTGAATACTTACGCAACGGCTTGGACGCCTTCTGCTGAGGATGCCTACACTTTCCTTTACACCGTGACCTCTGACTCAGCAACTGCTGTGTCTGATACGTTTAATTTCTTTGTGACCGATTCATTGATGTCTATGGACTTCAATTCATGGGACAATAGCATCGGTGCTTCATCTAACACAACCCAGTGGGGTGATGGTGCGCAGATGAATAACCGCCATGACTTGGTAGGTGACGAAATGCTTTGGGGAACCAGGGTTTACCTTTCTTCTTCCACAACTGCTGGTGCTATCTTAGAGATTGGCGTCTATGACAGTTCTGCTTTTGATGGAAGTACTGGTATGGATCCTAACAAGCTGGTGGCTTACGGTCAGCGTGTGATTACCACAACTGACACAGCACAAGGCTTTGTTCGCTTTGATTTCACTGACCCTACGACTGGTCGTGGTGTTGATTTGCTCAATAGCAATGGTGCATACTTCTACAACTTGACCATGTATGACAACCAAGGTGGTGACCACATCCGCATTCGCAATGATCAATCATGGGGGAAAGTGTCTGGTAGCGGTTACATGTACTTGGCTGCTCTTGGCAACTGGTACTCAGGCTACTCAGGTTCAAGGAGTTTCAATAACTTGTGGATTCGCGCGATTGCTTGTCCTGCTGCCAATGCGGCAGCTTGCATGACCACATCCCTGGATGAAGGTCAGTTGGAGGGTATCACCTTGATGCCAAACCCAGCCAATGACGTCGTTCATATCGACTTTGGCATGGCCATGGGTGAGTTCAACGTTACTTTGATTGACATGACCGGTAAGGTTGTGAAGGCTGAGTCTATGTTAGCTTCCTCTGACTCTCCAGTTTATGTTGGTGACTTGAATGCTGGCATGTACATGGTTCAGGTTCAGCAAGCCGATGTCATGAAGACATTCAAGCTGTCTGTATACTAAACAGCTTTAATAGCAAATAGAAGCGGCCCGGCAACGGGCCGCTTTTTTTGTGGCTTGTTGTATCT
>DFSH01000061.1 GCA_002378565.1 Flavobacteriales bacterium UBA3442
CTAGAGTGACATTTCCCTTGTTGATGAACTTTCCGTCTATATAATTATCAGATACAGAATAAACACGCTGCTGTTCTTCTGTGGCTTTGCCGCCGAACTCAGGACTCAGATTCAGAAATAACACGCCAGCTCCAATGATGCTAACTGCTATGATTGCTACAAATAGGATCATCTTTTTTAATTTAGCCATTGGCTGCGAGTGAATTTTAATAATTCACCCATGTTATTGAACGATAGGTTGCTAATTGCTCCCTGTATGTCAATCACTGTACCAAATGCCCGATGACTTTTTTTAGGTGTCATTTTGTCTGTTACAGGTCAAGGTCTCTAGACACATAGTCTGATGGAATGGCAACCATTCGCTAAATGACTTTTTACAGCCTTGTAAAAGATGATGATCGGCATTTCAGGCAAGCCATAGAACCTACAGCCTTGTGATGCTATAGCCTCGCGTCCACTGACTCCCGTGGCAGCAGACCTTTTGCATCGAACACCACAGCGGATTGGCTGGACTTGAGGTCATCCATCTTCAGGGTCAAGAATTGGTCATGTGAAACAGCCAGAATGATGGCGTCATAACCCTTGGGTTCCAAGGCCTCAGCCAAGGGGAATCCCAGCTCATGCAGAACCTCGTCAGAGTTGGCCCATGGATCGTAGCAGTCTACATCTAGACCAAAAGCGATGAGCTCCTTTCTAATGTCAACCACCTTGGTGTTGCGGATATCCGGGCAGTTTTCCTTGAAGGTGATACCTAGAATCAATGCCTTGCTGTTTTTCACAGCGCCTCCCTTGTCAATGATGAGCTTCACCACCTTGCTGGCCACAAATAGCCCCATGGAATCATTCACCCGTCTTCCGCTGAGGATGACAGCAGGATGGTAGCCAAGGCTTTTTGCTTTATGAGCCAGGTAATAAGGGTCTACACTGATGCAGTGACCGCCAACCAAGCCTGGACTGTAGGGGAGGAAGTTCCATTTGGTGCTTGCAGCCGCTAGCACATCCCTGGTGTCAATGCCAACCCGATCAAAGATCAAGGCCAGTTCATTGACAAAGGAGATGTTGACATCTCGCTGTGCGTTTTCAATGGCTTTAGAGGCTTCCGCCACCTTCATGCTGGGTGCCAAATGGGTCCCGGCCGTGATGATGGTTTGGTAGAGTTCATCCACAAAAATGGCAGCTTCAGGCGTGGATCCTGAAGTCACCTTCACAATGCTCGCCAGGGTGTTGACCTTGTCTCCGGGGTTGATGCGCTCAGGGCTGTAGCCACAGAAGAAATCGTTGTTGAATGTGAGCTGGCTCTCGGACTCAAGGATGGGGACACAATCATCTTCCGTGCAGCCAGGGTAGGTGGTAGACTCATAGATGACCACATCCCCAGGGTTGAGGAACTGACCAATCATCTGACTGGCGTTTTTCAAGGGACCAAGGTCAGGGGCCTTGAGGTCATTGATGGGGGTTGGTACCGTGACGATGTAAACATTGGCCTTTGCCAAGTCTTGCTTGTCTGCAGTCACTGATAAATTGCCATTGAGGGCTTCTTGAAGTTCCTTGGGGTCGGCCTCCTTGGTGCTGTCTTTGCCAGCGTTCAATTCTTTGACGCGATCCCTGTTGATATCAAACCCAACCACCGCTTGATGCTTGCTGAAAGCTAGAGCCAGCGGGAGCCCCACGTAACCCATGCCAATGACGGCAATTGAAATATCTGTTGGCAATGTGTGCATGAGACAAAGTTACCGAAAAGTGAAGGGAAAGCCTCGGCTCAGAGCCTACTTTTGTAGGGTGAAATCTTTGTGGACATTGAATCGTTATTTCTGGCGCTACCGCTGGCGCTTTGCCATAGGATTCTTCTGCGTGGGAACGGCCGCAACCTTTGCTGTTTTCCCTGCAGTATTCATCCGCCGAGCCTTTGACGAAGTCGCAGTGGCCATGACGGAAATAGGTCTGGCAGGCAGCATGGCCTCAGAGCCATTGAAAAAAGCCTTGCTGATATACAGTCTGGTCATCCTTGGAATGAGCGTCATGAAAGGCCTGTTCACCTTTTTGATGAGGCAAACCCTCATCGTCATGTCGCGACTGATTGAGGCAGACTTGAAAGACGACATCTATGCGCATTACCAAAGCCTGGATCAGGCTTTTTACCTCAGAAATTCTACAGGGGATTTGATGAATCGCATCTCTGAGGATGTCAGCCGGGTTCGGATGTACCTGGGGCCGGCCTTGATGTACAGCATCAACATGCTTTTTTCCCTGACCTTGACCTTGAGTTTCATGTTCTCAGTGGACGTGAAACTGAGTGTCATGACCCTGGCGCCCATGCCCTTGATTGTCTGGAGTATTTACCGGGTATCCAAGCTGATTAACCAGCGAAGCACAGCAGTTCAAGCGCAGCAATCTGCCATCTCCACCTTAGCACAAGAAACCTTTTCAGGTATCAGAGTCCTCAAGTCCTTTGCCCTTGAGAAGGGACAGTCTGAGCGCCATTTGATCAGTGCCAATGCATCCTTTGCTCGCAATGAAGGGCTATACCGTGTGAATGCCCTGTTCATGCCCTTGATGCTTTTGCTGGTTGGCGTGAGCACAGCCATCGCGGTCTGGGTTGGCGGTCAAGGGGTTGTTGATGGGCGATTGACCCCTGGTGTCATTGCCGAATTTGTCTTCTATGTCGGTCTATTGACATGGCCAATTGCCAGCATGGGCTGGGTCGTTAGCCTCACGCAACGCGCAGCTGCATCCATGCAACGCATCAATGACTTCCTTCAAGCAGAGCCTAGTGTCGCATCGGAGGCTGATACCATAGCGCCTTCAGTCATTCAAGGGGCCTTGGTGGTGGACAAGGTGTCACTGACCTATGAAAGTGGCATTGAGGCCTTGAAAGAAGTCAGCTTTACCATCAAGGCGGGAGAAACAGTGGTCATTGTGGGTCGGACCGGATCAGGAAAAACCAGCCTGGCCCATTTGCTGACTCGCCAAATGGATCCCAGCAAGGGACAGATCGCTATGGATGGCCTGGACATCAAGCAATGGCCATTGAATGATTTGAGGCATGCCATTGGCATGGTGCCACAAGACAGCTTCTTGTTCAGCGACACGGTGGCTGAGAACATTGCCTTTGGCGACGCCAATGCAAGCCGTGAAGCCATTGAAAAGGAAGCAAAACTGGCTTGCGTGCACGACGACATCATGGGATTCACAATGAACTATGACACTGTGGTTGGCGAACGAGGGGTGACCCTGTCTGGCGGACAAAAGCAACGCATCTGCATTGCCCGAGCCATGATGAAGCAGCCTGCACTGATGGTTTTTGATGACGCCCTGAGTGCTGTTGACAGCGAAACAGAATCCCAGCTCTTGGAGGGGTTAAAAAGCCGTTTGAAGGGTTTGACCTCCATCATCATCACCCAGCGCCTGAATGCTGTGCATCAAGCTGATCAAATCCTTGTCATGGATGCAGGTCAATTGGTGCAATCAGGCAAGCATCGAGACCTCATGCAAGAAGAGGGGCTCTATGCCGACCTTTACCGTTTACAAAACCCCATTGATTCCAGCACACCATCATGAAAGCTTACCCCAATTTGATTGAAGGAGTCATCGAGGTCTTGGTACAGACATTTGGCAAGCACATCTATGCTGACAAAGTGATTCAGCATATCCTGAAAGAGAACAAGAAATGGGGATCCAGAGACCGAAAGTTTGTGGCAAACCACAGCTATGAAATCATCAGAAACTGGCGCTTGCTATGGCACATCTTGGGTGAAGATCCGAGCATGAAGCGCAAGCATCTCATGGAGCTTTTTGATGCGTATTGGAACTGGCTGGAAACGGGGTCTGAGATTCCTGAAGGCCTGCCCTTGGGTGTGGTTGAGAGCTACGCAGCGTGGTTTGACGAGCGTGCCAGCAATGAGTTGGGCGACCATTGGCCTGCATTGGCTCATGCCTTGAATCAGCCAGCTTCTGTGGTGCTTCGCAACAACGTGCTCAGGCAAGACCGCAAGTCTTTGGTGGAAATCCTGACCAAGGAAGGCATCGATTGTGAAGTGAGTGATGTAGCTGATGAGTCTGTGGTGTTAGCCAAACGACCCAAGTTGATGCATTTGAAAAGCTACCAGAAGGGCCGTTTTGAAATCCAAGACGGCGGATCACAGTTGATTGTTCAACATTTGGATTTGCAGCCGGGGGAACGTTTTTTTGATGCCTGTTGCGGCGCTGGAGGCAAGGCCATCCAGGCAGCATCCATCATGGGCAACCTGGGAGAAATCCTTGCCATGGACACCAATGACAAAGCTTTGAGTGAATGCCGCCGCCGGGCTAAGCGCAATGGCGTTGACATCATCACCACGGAGTCCATCAAGCGACCTGCCTCAGTGCTCGTGCACCAGGAATGGGCTGATAAATTACTTTTGGATGTCCCTTGCTCTGGCAGCGGGGTGATTCGCCGCGATGTTGACAGCAAATGGAAATTGCAGCCGGAGCATTTGGATAAAACCATCCAAACACAGAAGGATATCCTCCACAAATACCACAGCACCCTGAAGCCAGGTGGCACGATGGTCTATGCAACATGCAGCATCCTTCGGTCAGAGAATGAGGACCAAGTAGTCAGCTTCATGGAAGCTTTCGGTGAGGACTTCACCCTGGTGGATGAGTTCCGCTTGTCGCCAGAGCATCCCCATTCAGATGGTTACTTCATTGCAATTTTCCAAAAGCATGACGACTGAGTCGCCATCTAATCACCAAAATTTGGAGCTGCAAAGCACCCAAGAATTGCTTGAAGGCATCAACGGTGAGGATCAGCAAGTAGCGCATGCTGTGAAGGCTGTGATTCCAGCCATTGAGGCCTTGGTTGATGCCATCTTGCCAGCCATGAGAAAGGGTGGTCGCTTGTTTTATATCGGCGCTGGAACCTCAGGCCGACTAGGCATTGTGGACGCTTCAGAGTGCCCGCCAACCTTTGGTGTTGACCATGGTGTGGTTGTTGGTCTGATGGCCGGGGGTGACCAAGCCATCCGAAAGGCAGTGGAAGATGCAGAGGATGACGATCAATTGGCTTGGCAGGACTTAACCGCCCATGGCATTGGACCCAATGATTGCCTGATTGGCATCGCGGCAAGTGGAAGGACACCCTACGTCATTGGCGGCCTCAAACAAGCCAGGGAAACAGGCCTTGTGACCGGAGCCATCGTTTGCAATGCCGATTCCAAGGTGGCTGCCACAGCAGCGTACCCCATAGAGGCCATTGTGGGGCCAGAATTCATCACAGGTAGCACCCGCATGAAAGCGGGCACAGCACAAAAGCTCATCCTAAACATGATCAGCACCAGCTTGATGATTCAAATGGGCCATGTAGAGGGCAACAAAATGGTTGATATGCAATTGAGCAATGCAAAACTCATTGAGCGAGGCACGGCCATGGTGATGGAATCGACCCAGCTGCAGCAAAAGGAGGCGAAGGCATTGTTGCTCAAGATGGGCTCTGTTCGCAAGGCGGTTGAAGCCTATCGCAACAGCTAGTCCCAGATCCGCTCTTCCGTTAACTGCACACCCTTGCCCATGAATTTAGCGGCAATGGCTTCAAAGCTTTCAGTGTAGTCACTCACAGCACATCGCATGGTGGCATCGCTCTGGTTGCTCAACAAGCCCATGCCCTTCAAATCCGATGCAATGGCAGTTGCCACGATGCTTGGCACATTGAGCATGGTGGTTGTCGCGTTGAGTTTGGCACTGATTTGATCTGCGACCAGTGGGTAGTGGGTGCAGGCAAGCACCATGTGATCCACGGGAACTTGGTTGGCCATGTAAAACTTGATGGTGGCGTCCACCAACGCTTCATCCAAAGGCGAGGCTTCAATCACAGGCGCCAGCAATGGCGTTGCCATGGCATGGATGATGGCTTGTGGCAAAACTGCTGCGATGCGTTGGCTGTAGATGCCAGAATCGATGGTGGCCCGAGTCCCCCACACGGCTATGTTTTTGGACCCACTGGCTTCAATAGCTGCAATCACGGGATCAATGACATTGAAAATGGGTACGTTCAAATGTGCTTGAAGGTGATCAAAGGCAACAGCAGAGGCGGAATTGCAAGCTATGACAATGGCCTTGGCGCCTTGGTCCACCAAGTGACGGGCAATTTTCAAGGAAAATCCTCGGATAGCCTCAGGGGACTTGTCCCCATAAGGTAGGTGCTCGGTGTCACCAAAGTACAAGAGGGATTCCCTGGGAAGGGCCTTTGCAAGTGCACGGGCAACAGTCAGGCCGCCCACACCAGAATCAAACAGCCCAATGGGGCCATTTGCGTGCATCACATGCTGAGTTTGGCCTTCACTGCAGTGGTAAGATCCAACCCACCACTGGCGAAGATGATCATGCCCTTGCTCTTGGATGCATCCAACACATAGTTAGCTTTGCTCTCCTTGGCTGCCTCGTTGATGGCTGCTTGAAGCTTTTCGTACACGGGTGTGACAAGCTCCATTTCCTTGCTTTGCAGGGTTTTCTGTGCAGACTTCAAGTACTCCTGAATGGTGTTGTACATGTCCTGCAATCGCTGCTGTTCCTGGCGTTGACGAAGCTCAGTCCATGTGCCTGCATTGGCCTGAAGGGTCTGTGCACCGCGCTCAAGTTCAGCGTTCATCTCCTTTGCCTCAGATTCAAACCTTGCTTGATCAGCTTGCAAGGTGGTCATGACCGCTTGGTATTCAGGCATTTCAACAAGCATGCTGTCGACGTTGATGTGAGCAACGGCGCTTTGTGCAAATGCTGGAGCCATCATGGCAACAGTCAGGGCGAGGGTGGTAAGTGTCTTTTTCATAAGGGTGTAAAGTTAAGGCTAGTAGCCCAATTGTTTGAGTACGTCTTGGGAATAATCATTGGACTCTCGGGCGTAGACGACAGCAATGCCGGACCCCTTGTCAAACATGAAGTCCAATTTTTTTCTCCTGGCCACTTCCACAATGGCAGAAGCCACCATGGCTTGCACAGGCGCCACCAATTCCAATCGCTTGGCAAAGAGTTGGCCCTCGGGTCCAAAATAGGCTTGCTGCAGAGCCATCGAGCTGTCTTGCAAGCCGTCGATGTAGCGTTGTCGTTGTGCAACCATGTCCGTCGTCAACAGCACCTTTTCTGCATTGAGTTGACCTTGGAGAGCAGCCATGTCATCAAGCATGCTGGAAATCTCACCCTCCCATTGCTTGGAAAGTCGCTCGAGCTCCACTTGTGCTTCGCGGTATTCAGGCACAGCTTCCAAGATCTGCTGGCTGTCCACATAGCCCAATCGCTGGCTGAAAACCAGAGAGGGGAGGATGAAAGTCAACAGAAGAAGGAAGCGTTTCATGGTGGTCAGAATTGTTGCCCGAGGACAAAATGTGTTTGCCAGCCTGAGGCGCTAGTTTGGTTAGGCAGGTTGTCAAAGCCATAACCGATGTCCACCCCTAGCAGGCCAAACATGGGCATGAAGATTCGCAGGCCAACGCCAGCTGAACGCTTGAGCTCAAAGGGTCGGTAATCAATGAAGCTGTCATAGTTGTTGCCAGCTTCCGCAAAGCCAAGCACAAAGATTTGCGCGTTGGGGTTGGGTGAAAGCAGGTAACGGAGCTCAGTGGTGAACTTGTTGTAAAGGGCGCCGCCGCTTTCAGGCGTGATGGAGTTGTTCGCATAGCCCCTCAGGGAAATCACCTCACGGCCATCGAGCACAAAATTTTGCATGCCATCACCACCCAAGTAAAAACGCTCAAAAGGTGGCAAGCCATAATCATCGTTGTAGGAGCCAAGGAAGCCAAACTCACCATAGGATTTGATGACAAAATTCTTAGCGATCTGCGCGTAGAAATCACCTGAGAATTTCCATTTGTGGTATTCAATGAAGCTGAATTTTTCTTCATTTGAAAGCTTGGTGTAGTCCCGACCATCCAACAATGAAACGGGGGGTGTTGCTTCCAAGGAGAAGGAGACACTGGAGCCCTGTGTAGGGAAGATGGGAAAGTCCCGGTTGTCACGCTTCAGGTTGAGTGTGTAGGCCACCGAGTTGGCCACGCCTTGAGTGAAGGTTGAGCCAGCCAATGGGTAGTTGTTGACATCGAAGCGTCGGTACTCTAGGCTGTGGTACAGCGTGAAATAATCATCTGGCCATTTCAAGCGAAGACCTTGACCAAGCACAATGCCAGAGATGTCAATCTTTTGTGCCGTGGAATCTGTCTGGCCATTGTAGTTCATCATGTTCTTGTAGGCAGAGAAGGTCACCGAATTGGGCTTTTTCCCGCCTAACCAGGGCTCAGTGAAACTGAAGTTGTAGGAGGAGTAGTAGGTGCCGTTGGTCTGCGCCCGGATGTTGATGGTCTGGCCATCGCCGGAAGGCAGGGGCCGCCAGGCTGACTTGTCCATGAACTGGCGTGCAGAGAAGTTGTTGAAGTTCAAACCGGCAGTTCCGACCACCATGTTCGCGCCCCAACCACCTTGCAGTTCAAGCTGACTGGTTGACTGCTCCACAACCGAGTACTCTAAATCCACGGTGCCAGTCATGGCATTAGGAACAGGTGTGATGTTGATTTGGCGGGGATCAAAGTAGCCCAACTGCCCAAGCTCACGGATGGTTCGCTGGATGTCAGCCTTGGAAAATAAGTCGCCAGGACGTGTACGGATTTCTCGGTAGATGACGTGGTCATTGGTTCGTTCATTGCCAGTGATGACCACCTTTCGAACGCTGGCTTGACGGCCTTCGCGAATGCGAATTTCCAAATCGATGGAGTCATTTTCAACGCGAACCTCGACAGGCATGACATTGCTGAAGAGGTAGCCATTGTTCAGGTACAATGAGGTGATGTCGCCACCATTGGGGTCGCCGCCAATGTGCTTGGCTAGCGTCTTTGCATCGTAGGTGTCGTTCGCTTCAATCTTGAGGATGTTTTCCAAGACTTCAGTGGGGTATTTGCTGTTGCCATAGAAACTGACAGAACGGTAGTGGTAGAGGTTGCCCTCATCGATGGAGAAGGAGATGACCAACTGCCCCTCTTCGTTGCGGTGGATGCTATCGTTAACAATGCGCGCATCCCGGTAGCCATTTTCATTGTAGAGATCCACAATGAGTCGACGGTCTTTTGCCAATTCCTCCGTTAGCAATTTGGAGGTCTGAAAGATGGTCCACCACCGGCGTCGGTGCGTGCCGTCCATGACCTTGCGCAATTGCTTTTCGTCGATGTTATCATTGCCATAAAACAAGATGTCTGCAATGCGAACGCGCTCACCAGTGTGCACGTCAATGCGCATGATAACGGCATTGGCAAAGGCGCTGTCTTCTTCTGTGGAAATGCTTGCCCATGCATCGGGGAAGCCTTTGTCTACATAGTAGTCCTTGATGATTTGCTCTGAATTGATGCGCAAGTTTTCAGAAACTACCATGCCGCGGCTTATTTCCAGCTTTTCTCTCAAATTGTCTTGCTTGCTTTCTTTGATGCCCGTGAAGTAATACTTGCTGAGCTTTGGTAAGGTTTGTAAACGCAGTTCAAGGAAGACCACCTTGCCCGATTGTTGAGTCACCAGGAGCTGAATATCTTGAAAAAGATCTTGATCCCATAGGTTTTTAATGGCCTTGGCCACTTTATCGGAGGGGAATTGCACCACATCACCCACGTTCAAGCCTGACAGCAAGCCGACCATGGTGGCGTCCAAATGGTCAGCGCCAGTCACTTCAATGGCAGCAATTTCGTAGTTCATGCCTGCTGTTATGGCAATGTTGTCATCCAGTTGAATCTGCCCATATGTCAATGGCATCATCAAAAAGAAGCTAAGTAAGCTGAGTAGATTTCGCGTGTTCATGTATGTCTTACTTCAGTTGTTCACTGGTCTTTCCTATGCGGCGTTCACGGCCCTGAAATTGGGCAATGGCCTGTTCGAGATGTTCCTTAGAAAAATCAGGCCAAAGTACATTGAGGAACACCAATTCTGCATAAGAAATTTGCCAAAGTAGAAAATTGGAGATGCGCTGCTCTCCTGAGGTGCGGATAACCAAGTCAGGATCCGGCATCTCAGCTGTGTGCAATGCCCCAGATATAGCTGCCTGGTCGATGTCTTCAGGCTTCAATTCGCCATTGGCGACTTGAAGGGCCAAGGATTGCATTGCTTGGGTGATTTCCTGCCGGCTGCCATAGCTCAAGGCCAATGTGAGAACCATGTGGTCATTACCAGCGGTTGCGTTCATGACTTCTTGGAGCTCATCCTGGCAATCCTTAGGCAAAGTAGATAGATTGCCGATAGCATTCAGCCGAATGTTCTTCTCCATGAGGGTTTTCAGTTCCCTTTTGATGCTTTTCACCAAGATGCGCATCAAGGCATTGACTTCTGCCTGAGGGCGGCTCCAGTTTTCTGAACTGAAGGCATAGACAGTTAGGTATTTGATGCCCAACTCTGCTGCGCCAGTGGCGGCGGCCTTGAGTGCCAATACACCGCGCTCATGCCCTTTGATTCGGGTAAGAAAGCCATGTTGCTTAGCCCATCGGCCGTTACCATCCATGATGATGGCAATGTGTTCAGGTAGGTTATTCATCGGTGCAGAAAGGTATGACATCGTTCCAAGAATGGTTCCAAAACCACGCCAATGCCTACATGACCTTCAAAGAACATGTCTTGGTTGTTGGCATTGCCCCGTGGGTAACCAATCTGGCTGCTATGGTTGCCGCCTGGATCTGAAAAATAGGCTGCAGTTTCACCGCGCAATTGCCCTAAAGCAATCGCATCCACATAGTTGCCAGAGGCGTCATCCAGGTAATCGGAACTCACAGTGGTCCATGTGGCCTCAGTGAAAAGCACCAACCAGCCATCGAATTGAAACCGCCAGCCAAGGGTGAAGGGGTTGGTCCACACCCGCAAGCTGTACATCGGCTCACCAGATAGCGATGTGCCCTGGCCTTCTGTGCCAAGGGGCTGCAATCGATGCATGCTGCCTTGGTACTCAGCCATGGGGTCATGGGACATGACACCTTTGCCAATGCTTAAGTAGGGGCTGTGTTGAAAATCCCTTGCAGGCACATTCAAGGGCAAAAAACTGACCTCCAATGACAGGCTGCCTGTCTGGAAAGGGTTGGTAACGGCAAGCCCTCGTTGCTGCCTCAGGGCAATGCTGCTTTGCGCATCATTGGCCTCGATTTGACCTTCCCCATATCGCGCCTTGACAGCGTAGTGTTCTGCAAACTGCAAGCGGTAGCCAAACTGCCAGTTCATGGTGCTTGACGGGCTGAAGCCCATGCCAACGTCACCGGCAAAGGCGGTCCCCCCTGCGCCAACAGTCCATTCATGGGACAGTTGTGCATGAGATGGGTTGCTGGCCAGCATGGCCATGCAACAAGTTATACCAAGGGAAAAGATCCGGCTCATCGATGCAATATCAGCGGGCAAAGATAGGAATTGAAAGGGGGTCAGTTTCTTCGGTCTAAGCCCCATAATAGCTTATTCCGTAGAGTCGTGGCAAAGTTGGAGTCTTCCATCCGAACCAATTGAAATTGGAAATCTGCCTTTTTCAAGGTGAGTTCCACTTCGCAGTCCAGGGTGAAGACCCTTGAATCCAGGGATGCTAGGAATTGCCCTTCCCGTGCATCCACCTTCAACGTCAGCGTGTCACTGTTTGGAATAACGAGTGGACGTACCGTTAAATTGTGTGGCGCAATGGGGGTGATGATGAAATTGTCAGAACCCGGCATCAAAATGGGGCCGCCACAGCTCAAATTGTAACCGGTGGACCCTGTGGGTGTGGAGATAATCAAGCCATCCGCCCAGTAGGTATTCAGAAATTGCCCGTTCACATACACGTGAATGGAAATCATGCTTGTGGTGCCCTTGCGGCTCACAGTGAGTTCATTCAAAGCGAAATTGGGCTGAATGGTTTGCGAACCGCCTTCTGGGGATACCTCCATGCAATAGCGGGGATCCAGGGTGTACTGCCCTTTCAGAACCTGTCGGATGGCATCGGACGCCTCATCTCGGGCGATGTTGGCGAGAAAGCCTAAACGGCCCGTATTCAGGCCAATGATAGGTACATCCGTGCGCTCAACCAAGGTTGTTGCGTCAAGCAATGTGCCGTCGCCGCCAATGCTGATTAGGAAGTCGGGGGACTTGTCTGAGAAGTCTTTTTCATCATGGAATGTGTCGTGATCGATGGCAAGACCCCAACGCTCATTCAATTGCTTTTGCAAGCGATCATGCATCAGGATCTTTGCCCCTTCTTCTTTGAGGGTTTCGAGTGCACGTTCCACAAAAGGTCTTGCCTCATCGGGAATGCGTTTGCCAAATAATGCGACTGTTGCCATGGGTCAAAGGTTAATAAAATGCATCAAATGGGCCAAATTATCTTCAGCGTCACCATGGGACCCACCTTTTGGGGCATAGCCACTCACAGTGTAACCCAGTCGCTGCAAGGTGTTCACGGCGGATGAAGGATCCTTCAAATCCAGCCGAATCACCGTCAAGAATTGCTGATTATCCATGTGGAAATCGGTGGCATGAGCTACCACCCTGTAGCCTTCTGCCTCCAAGGCAAGCATGGCGTCGCCGTCAAAGGTCTTGTCAGATTGGAACCAAATAGAACAGCCAGGTAAGTTGAATGACCAGATGCCCCCAATCCAAAGGGCTAAGTCTTTTGCCTGCAGCACCCCAAGGCGATCTTCGCCATCAACAATCAATAAAGCTGTGCTTTTGGCTTTTGACATCACGGCTAGCGCATCCATGGGGTGTTGGTCAACAGGGAAGCTAACCAAGCCCTTGGATGCCTCATCACTTGGATGCAGTTGAATGCCAAATACCCATGTCATGAGTCAAACATAGTGCAAGCATGCGGCAATTGGTGTTTCATTTCAGAACTTGCTGGTCCATAACAAATGCTCCATGCCCTCGTCCATAGACCCCTATAGTCCCTTGTCTGCACCCACCAAATTGAGTGTAAACATCAACAAAATTGCCACTTTGCGCAATGCCCGGGGTCATCAAATCCCTGATTTGCTTCTGGCAGCTAAGCGTTGTCAGTCCTATGGTGCGCAGGCTATCACAGTCCATCCCAGGCCGGATGAGCGACACATTCGCTACCAGGATGCCAGGGATTTACGGGCCGTGGTGCATCAGGAATACAACATTGAGGGGTACCCCAGCAAGAACTTCATCCAATTGGTGCTTGAATGCCAACCAGAGCAGGTTACCCTGGTCCCCGATGGTCCCGATGTTTTGACCAGTGATGCAGGATGGGACTGCCTTGCCAATGAGACCTTGCTCACAGAGGCCATTGCAGCTTTCAGGGCAGCCAATATCCGTGTATCCCTGTTCATGGACTGTGACGCCACTCAAATCCAGGCTGCTGC
The DNA here is from genome assembly GCA_002378565.1 of Flavobacteriales bacterium UBA3442. Classification (GTDB taxonomy): domain Bacteria; phylum Bacteroidota; class Bacteroidia; order Flavobacteriales; family Schleiferiaceae; genus TMED14. The sequence goes on from DFSH01000061.1 coordinate 13,326, forward strand.
CGCCTTAGGCGCAGATCGCATTGAGCTGTACACAGAAAGCTATGCAAGAACCTACGTTACGGACCCTGAAAAGGCCGTTTTGCCCTTTGTTGAAGCTGGAATACTGGCCAACCAGTTGGGTTTGGGTTTGAATGCAGGCCATGATTTGGATAGTGAAAACCTGGCCTATTTCGTGGAAAAGGTTCCCCACCTTTTGGAGGTCAGCATTGGCCATGCCCTGATCTCAGACGCCTTGTACCTTGGCTTGGAGAACGCCATCCAGCGCTACCGGTACCAATGTGAAATCGGATGGAACCGCCAGTCATGAGTCATGTCACGCTGCACGCAAAGGTGATGCCCTCCACCATTGATACAGGCAAGCCCCTTGTAATCCTTCATGGGTTGTTTGGCATGGGTGACAATTGGGGAAGCCATGCCAGACATTGGGCATCAAAGGGCATGCATGTGCATTTGCTAGACATGAGAAACCATGGGAGGTCAGCGCATGTCCCCATACACACCTATGAAGCCATGTCAGAGGATGTGCGCCAATACCTCTTGACCCATTTCCCCCAGCAATCTGTGACCCTGTTAGGTCATAGCATGGGTGGCAAAGTGGCCATGCACCTAGCTTGCCACCACCCTGAGTTGGTGGAAAAGTTATTGGTGGCAGATATTGGGCCTAAGGCCTACCCACCCCATCACAAGGAGGTGATTGAGGCCATGCATGCATTGGACCTCTCGTCCATTCAAAGCCGCATGGAGGCAGATCGCGCCATGGAAAAGCATCTCCCCAGCCGATCACTCAGGCAGTTTTTGTTGAAGAACCTGACTTGGAAACAGGACAAGCAATTGGGCTGGAAATTTAACCTGCCCATCCTCAGTTCGCAAATTCAACGCATTGGGACTGCATTGGATCCCATAGCTATCTACCATGGCGCAACCTTGTTTGTCAGAGGCCTGGCCAGCGGTTACATCCTTGATGAGGATATTCCAGACATCCTCACCCACTTCCCCTTGGCACAACTGGAGTCCATTGAAGGTGCAGGGCATTGGCTGCACGCAGAAAAGCCTGAGGCTTTTCGTGAGGCCGTGGAGTCATTCATTTGTGACTAAACCCCTTCCCCTCATCCGTCAAGGGTTAAATCAAAAAACCCCGCCATTTGGCAGGGTTTGTATGTTTTTAAAGGATGACGACCTTACCGGTAAAGGGTCACTGAGCCCTTGTCTTCCAATCGGGTGGCATTGATGCCATCAGGATCCAAGTAGTTCGCAACCAAGTGCCAGATGTACACTCCGTCCTTGACCATGCGGCCATTGTACTTGCCATCCCATGCTTTGGTGGTTTCAATGCTTTCAAAGACCATGCGGCCATAGCGATCGTAAACACTGAGGTGGAAGTCCACGGGGTCGCAAGCAGAAGACACCAACACACGGAATTCGTCATTGGTGAAATCCCCGTTAGGGGTGAAGGCGTTGGGGGCAAAAATGCCACAAGGCTCATCAGGGTTTGGGTTGGTCTGAGCTGCAGCACTGAGGCTAAAAACAGCAAGACCAATGGCTATGATATACTGACGCATGAGTCAAATGTAAGGTATATCCAAACGTCAAACCCCCTCATTGCGGCTGAATGCGGCTTGATTGAATGAACGATGGCTTTCAATGAATGTCCGATTGCTGTCGGGCTCCTCGCTCCATTCATATTCGTACTTGCTTTCTTCGCTGGATGGCGCCTCTTTGCCTTTGCCTTGAAGAGCTGACTTGATTTCATCCCCTTGAGAGTTCCAATCATCTTTGATGCTTTGACCGATATCCTCCTTCAAGGATTTGCTGTCGAGTTTGAACTGCAAATCATCCACTGACCCGTACAGTTTCATGGGGATCCAGACGGGGCCTCGGTCATCCTGCACAGCGATGTAATTCCGCAGGTTTTTGGAACCGTCACTGTTGCCAATGCCACTCAAGTCACGCAAATTCATCCTCAAGGTGAAGTCCATGACATTGTCAAAGCTGTGACTGCCTTCTACCTTGAGAACCAAGGCATTATTTTCCAAGGTCATCTGAGGGATGGTGATGATTTCATTGGCGATGCGAAGCTGGTTTTCCAGCGTGCCAAAGCGCACATCGACCAGATCAGTGACGTCAGCAAATCGCGCCAAATCCAACAGGGGACTGTAGTTCTGCAATCGCCCATTGGCCACAGAGAAGTCGGCAGATGCCGTGAATTGATCGGATAGCAAATCCCAGTTATCATCCCACTCAAACTGGAGACTGACTTGTGCGCTGAGCATGCCTGACAGGTTTTCGTGGGTGATCTGATCTTGGCCAAAGTCTTGCCATTCATCCATGAACTTTTCCAGATTCACATGACTCAATAAGCCTTGAAAAGACAAGCTGTGATGTCCTTCATCGAGTGGCATGAAGAAGGCATTGCCTGAAAGCAAGCCACCAGCATGGCTGAGCCGGAGTTTGTCAATTTTCACATTTAACCCTGTGCCAACCAAGTTGGCACTGACATCGGTGGCTTGAATGCCATCGTAAAGCATGGATTGGCAGTTCATATGGACTCGGTGATGGTCTGCCCATGGAATGCCATCATCCGGTTCACCTGTGAGGTTGGCATTCCAGATTTCAGAACCAATCAAGTCTTCAATCACCCACCGCTTGCCCGTGAGGGTTAGGTCATGGGTCATGGGTCCACTTGCTGCCAATGCCTGGTGAATGATGCCTTCTGCTTTAGCAACAGTGCTTCCTGTTTGTACGCTGGCATTGATCAGGTGAACATCTTGTCCGTGGAGTTCCACCGTGGCAGAGTGCACGATCAGGGGTTGCTTCGCTCCCTCAATGGCAAAATGCCCATCCGTGATTTGCAAGCCCCCTGACCAGATGGCAGGCCATAAGCCTTCAGATGAAATGGCTTCCATGGAAGTGAAGGATCTCTTGAAGCCAACGCTACCGTTGACTTGGCCTGATGAACCGTCCCACGTGGTCAGCTTAAGCCAATGCATCCAGTCCATCCATGGGGAGTTGAAGTCAAGCGTCGCTGCCAAGTTGGGCTGATTCAGGTTGTCTAGACGGAAAGATCCGCCAAGCACAGAACCTCTTGACTTGCCAGTGAATGCCGTCATGGATAGGGTGGAGCTTGTCAAGCTGTTGAATCGACCGTTGTCAAAATGGACACTTGCTGTGATATTGTTTGCATCAAGCCAGCCATTGGAAACATTGAGCTTGCCTTGTGTCCATTCCCCATCTGCATGGATGTCCAAGCCCTGATCTGTAGAGGTGATGTCAACGGTCAGATCCATCAGGCCATCAATCTGTGCCATGTCTGGGTCTGGAACCAATGAAGATGGCATCAGGTGCAAAATCTCTTCAATGTCCAGAGCCTTAGCCTGCATTGACCATTGGCTGCCTGACTCATCCATTTGACCGGTCAGGTCCATGGCCCATTGGTTGACTTCAAGCCGCCCTGATTGCATGACGGTGACCTGGCCATCGCCTAGCATGTCCATGCTACCGCGAATAATCATGTGTTCATCGTTCCATGAGGGCATATCCAGCTCCCAATCTGCCACTGCCTCAATCAAGTTGCTATCAGTTTTCCCCTTCAAGCGCATGCGATGGGCCAGGAACTGCGTGCTCCATGGCTGCTCACCGTCACTCAGTAGGTGCACCTGGCTGTTAAGAACGGTGAGGCCTTTGAGGTCAATTTGCGCGCTCTTTGACCCTTTGTCAGCAAGGATGTTGAAGTTGCCATCGCCATTGCTGTCCCAATGCAAATAGACTTTGCCACCTTTTGCTGTGATGCGCTGGAGGATGGTTTTCCCGCGCAATGCGGGCAGCAATTTGAACTGGGCATAAACCGTTGAGAAATACATCAAGGTGTCCAGCCCCTTTTCATCTGTGGGGTCTGCGATATAGAAATCATCCAAGCGCAATGAGATGTCAGGAAATTGCCCAAACAAATCAATGGCTAGATTGTCCACACTGGCTTTTGCGCTCAGATTGTCATTGACAGCGCCAAGAAAACGGCTTGTCAATGCGTCAGAACTGCTCTGAACATAGAGCAACAATGATCCACCTGTCAGCAATAACAGACCTGAGGTCCATGCCAATAAACGGATCAATCGTTTGATCATTAAATCATTTTCAAGAAACCAACTTCCTTCTCACTTAAGAAACGGAATTGTCCGCGGTTTAATTGCTTCTTGGTTAATCCTGCAAAACTGGTGCGGTCCAATTTGGTGACTTCATAGCCAAGGTGCTCAAACAAGCGACGCACAATGCGGTTGCGTCCCAAGTGGATTTCAATCCCAACCAAGGTGTGGTTGTCTGCATTAGGCATCTCAATTTTGTCAACAGGAACGAGTCCGTCATTGAGTGTGACACCTTCTTTGATGGCTTCCAAATCAGCAGGAGATAAGGGCTTATCCAATGTGGCCAAGTAGATTTTTGGTGCGCCATTGCTGGGGTGCATCAACTTCTTTGCCAGGTCTCCATCGTTGGTGAATAGTAAAGTGCCAGTGGTGGCACGATCCAATCGGCCAACAGGGTAGATCCGCTCTTTGCATGCATCGCCTATCAAGTCCATGACGGTCTTGCGGGCCTTTTCGTCTTCAACGGTGGTGATGAAGCCTTTCGGCTTGTTCATCAAGAGGTAAACGGGTTTTTCTGCTTTGAGTTTTTCACCGGCATATTTCACCTCATCAGTTGGGTTGACTTTGTGACCCATTTCTGTGACCACTACGCCATTGACTGTCACCATGCCATCTTCGATCAGCTTGTCAGCTTCACGTCGTGAGCAGATGCCTGCGTGTGCGATGAATCGGTTCAAGCGAATGTTCTCTGAACCCAAGGCACGCTCTTCTGCGGTGACGTGTCGTAGACCGCCACTGCGTGACCTGAACTCTCTTGAGTAGCCTCCGTCATCTTTGCGCGTGTCACGGTTGTCACTGTTGTAGCTGGCGCCATCCTGTTGTTCGCGGTTGTAGCCACTACCACCTTCTGAGCGGTTGTCTCTGTTGTAACCTCCGGTTGAACGGCTGTCACCACCACTTGAGCGGTTGTCTCTGTTGTAGC
>DFSH01000011.1:0-2485 GCA_002378565.1 Flavobacteriales bacterium UBA3442
GATTGCATCTCTGACAACAGCAGGGCAAGGAACTCGCCATGAGATCCTTCTTTGCCTTGCCAGATGGCGGCGTCTGCAGCAGGTCGGCTCAGAGTCGCTTGTGAAATCAAGGCGTCCATGCGGCTATCCCATCCAGGCTTCAGGGCTGCCACATCGGGGCCAACCCCTTGTTTCAATGCCCATACGTCCGCCTTGGATGCTTGAAAGAATTCTGCGCTGTAAGTCATTAAACCTTGCAGGCTATTCTGCACCTTGTCATGGCTCTCTTGGGTGCCGTCTCCTAGGCGAATCAACCACTCACTGCTGAACTGCACATGGTAGTTCACCTCTTTGAGGGCTTTCACGGCGATGGCTGCGAGTCGCTGGTCAGATGAACGGGTCAGTGCTGTTAAATAATCCTGATGAAAAACATCATACAGGCATTGACGAACCAATGTGTCGCCCCAGTGTCCATTGGGTTGCTCCATCATGCTGTGGTTGTGGAAATCGCCCACGTCGCGCAGGTAGGCAATGTGATCTTCCGTCATGTCACCGCCAATCAGTTCAGCTGCGTATTGGTAATACTGCCGGGCCAGGCCAATCAAGTCTAAGGAGATGTTGCTCAGGGCAATGTCCTGTTCCAGGATGGGTCCGTGACCACACCATTCAGACAGGCGATGCCCTAAAACCAAAGCATCGTCCCCTAACTGAAGAACGTAGTTGGTTAAATCATCACATGTGTCCCACTTCATCTGGAATGTCATAAAAGGTTGGGTGGCGGTAAACTTTGTCGTCTGCTGGCGTGAAGAGCAGATCTTTTTCATCGGGTGACGATGCGGTGATGGCCTCAGAGGGCACAACCCACAGGCTCACACCCTCACTTCGTCGGGTGTAAACGTCCCTTGCGTTTTTCAATGCCATGTCGGCGTCAGGGGCATGAAGGGAACCGGCATGCTTGTGTGCCAGTCCATTTTTACTTCGGACAAAGACCTCCCAAAGGGGCCAGTTGCTGGTATCGCTCATGGTGCTTGCTTTGCTGGTTTTTTTGCAGCTTGTTTGGCTGCGAATGCGGTGGCGGCTTCTCGAACCCACCGACCTTCGTCATGGGCTTTGTTTCTGGCTATGAGCCGTTGCCTGTTGCAGGGGCCGTCACCTTGAATGACGCGGTAAAACTCATCCCAGTTGATTTCACCATAGTCATAAGACTGCCTGGAATCGTTCCATTTGAGATCCTCATCGGGGATGCTCAGGTCCAAAAACTCTGCATGCACCACGGTTTTATCAATGAACTCTTGACGCAGCTGGTCATTGGACTTGCGTTTGATGCGCCATTTCATGCTTTGCTCAGAATTGGGGCTGTTGTCATCTGTTGGGCCAAACATCATGATTGAGGGCCACCACCAGCGGTTCAGCGCATCCTGCACCATGGCCTTCTGGTCTGATGTGCCGCGAGCAAGTTTCATGACGATTTCATAACCTTGGCGTTGGTGGAAGGACTCTTCCTTGCAAATACGGACCATGGCTCGGCTGTAGGGGCCATAGGATGTCCGGCAAAGCATCACCTGATTAGCTATGGCTGCGCCGTCAACCAGCCAGCCAATGACGCCAACGTCCGCCCATGTCAGGCTGGGGTAATTGAAGATGCTTGAGTACTTGGCCTTGCCTGAGAGCAAGTCCCCCACCATGGTTTCCCGGCTTGTGCCTAAGGTTTCCGCCGCACTGTAGAGGTAAAGGCCGTGGCCTCCCTCGTCCTGCACCTTGGCTATCAAGATCAGTTTAGCGCGCAAACTTGGCGCACGCGTGATCCAATTAGCTTCAGGCAGCATGCCCACAACCTCTGAGTGTGCGTGCTGGGAAATTTGACGAACCAAGGTTTTGCGGTACTTCTCAGGCATCCACTGCTTAGGTTCCACCCTGTTTTCAGCAGCTACGTAAGAATCAAAGGTTGTTGTTAAGTCGACAGCGTTCGCCATAAGTTCAATATATATGCCGCAATTTACCCCGACATTCACGAACCTTTCATGAGAAATGTCATGGTCGGGGTTCCGGCCATACTTTTGCTCCTGAATTAACCCATTTGGCATTCCATGTTCAAGCGTTTCAATAAAGCTTCTCAGACCCCACAAGGCCGCCTTTGCACCTTGAAATCTCAAAGGGGACGCAAGGCCACGTTCCAAGCCCTCACAGTCACCAACGTTGTAAAGGAAACCGCTGACTGCGTTTGCATTGCCTTTGAAAGCCCTTCGGATTTCACCTTTGTACCCGGGCAATACCTGACGCTCAAGGTTGACATTGACGGAGAATCTGTTAGGCGATCCTACTCCCTCTGTTCCCATGCAGTGAACGAGGATCTTTGCGTGGCTGTCAAGCGTGTGGAGGGCGGCAAGTTTTCTACATGGGCACAAAACGTGCAGGTGGGAGATGTGATTGAGAGCATGCCCCCGATGGGCAGCTTTGTTTTGGAGCCTGGCAGCAAGCAGGCAAGGAACATCGTTTGCTTTGCCGC
>DFSH01000011.1:2670-4605 GCA_002378565.1 Flavobacteriales bacterium UBA3442
GGATCAGGCATCACCCCCATGCTCAGCATCATTAAGACCACCTTGTCAGAAGAGCCAGACAGTTTCATCAGCCTTTTTTACGGGAACAAAAACAGCGGATCCATCATTTTTAAGTCAGCCCTTGAAGACCTCAAGGATGCCTACATGGGCCGCCTTGAGGTGCGGCATGTTTTGAGCCGTGAAGACCAGGGAAGCGCTTTGCTTTACGGAAGAATGGACAAGTCAAGGCTTGAGGAGATGACGCAGTCCTTTCCCGACATAGCGAAGGCCGACGAGGCGTTTATTTGCGGGCCAGAAAGCATGATTCATGCGGCCAGCGAGGTGCTGATTGCTGCAGGACTCAAAAAGAAACAGGTTCACTTTGAGCTTTTTACCGCAGCCACGCCATCCGATGAGAACACATCAAGAAAGGTGGAAAAGTCCAGCATTCAGCACGAGGTGACCGTCATCTTGGATGATGAAGAAACCCATGTATCACAAAGTGGCAAGACGGCCATTTTAGACGCAGCCCTCAAAGCAGGTGCAGACGTGCCGTTTGCCTGCAAGGGAGCCGTTTGTTGCACCTGCCGCGCCAAGGTGCTGGAGGGAACAGTCAACATGGACCTCAACTACTCCTTGACCGATGAGGAAGTTGCAGAAGGGTTTGTTCTGACCTGCCACAGCTTCCCGACCAGCAAGAAGGTGGTGGTTTCCTACGACGAATAACGAAGTACACCTATTGACTTAAACTTGCGGTGGGTAGCTACGCTTTAGCGGTGGTCGCTTTGCGACGCATCCATCGATGGGGCAAGCCATCTTCCAAAAAGGGTTCGCGCTCAACAACGAAGCTAAAGGCTTCATAGAAATCCACCAAGTAAGTCTGTGCCATGATGACAATGTCGTGATCAGGCCACGCGAGCAGAGCGTGATCCAAGGCTTGCTGAAAGACCTGCTTCCCTAAATTTTCACCACGCCTTGATGGCAAGGTAACCACGCGACCAATGCTGGCTTCCTTCACGTGAAGTCCCGGAGGGAGCATGCGAGAGTAGGCGATGACTTCACCTTGAGGGGTTTCTGTCCACACATGGTGCGAGCGCTGATCCAAATCGTCCAAATCCAAGTAGGGACAGTCTTGTTCCACCACAAAAACGGCTGCGCGAAGCTTCAAAATTTCATAGAGCTCCACCGTGTTGATGGCCTTGAAGGCCTTGCATTTCCATTCCATACTGTGGGGCAATGTCGTACTTTTGGGGCTTCATTCAAAACAAAAATTTTCCCATGGCAAGCATGCTTCAACTCATCAAAGACTACCCGACGCACCTGAAGAGCTCATTAGCAAAAGCGAAGGAGCTCAGCTGGAAGGCTGGGTCATCTAACATCCAACATGTGGTGATCACTGGCCTGGGCGGAAGTGGTATCGGTGGATCTGTGGCGGCGGAAGTTTGTGCAGCATCAGCGACCGTGCCAATCTTGGTCAACAAGGGCTACGCTTTGCCAGCCTGGGTCAACGCGAACACCCATGTGATCGCATGCAGCTATTCAGGCAACACAGAAGAGACGCTGTCAGCCCTTGAAGACGCCACCAAGGCCGGTTGCATGGTCAGCGCCATCACAAGTGGCGGTCAGCTGCTGGCAAAGGCAGAGGCTGCCGGCTGGAATCTTAGCGTATTGCCTGCAGGCAACCCCCCTAGATCCATGTTTGGTCTGGCCATTGTGCAGTTGATGGCCCACTTGGAGGCCATGAACATTGGGCTTGACTCAAGCTGGCAAACCCANNGTCAACGCGAACACCCATGTGATTGCATGCAGCTATTCGGGCAATACAGAGGAGACCTTGTCAGCCCTTGAGGACGCATCAAAAGCTGGCTGTATGATCAGCGCCATCACCAGTGGTGGACAGTTGCTGGAGCAGGCACAAGCTGCCGGCTGGAACCTTAGCGTATTGCCTGCAGGCAA
>DFSH01000011.1:4612-5888 GCA_002378565.1 Flavobacteriales bacterium UBA3442
CTTGACTCAAGCTGGCAAACCCAAGTGTCAGATGCTTCAGTGGGATTGACACAGCGACGCGATGCGCAGATGGCTGAGGCTAAGGATTTAGCGATGCAAATGCAAGGCAGAACCTATGCCATTTATGCGGCCTCTGGTGTGGCAGGCGTGGCAACGCGATGGCGCCAGCAACTCAATGAGAACAGCAAGATGCCTGGTTGGGACTCAGAGGTGCCGGAGATGAATCACAATGAGATGGTTGGATGGGCAGGCGGAAACGACAGCCACATTGCCATCTTCCTGCACAGCAACAACGACCACCCGTCCAACACCTTGCGCATGAATTTGAATGCAGCCGCTATTGAGGCCTACGGTGTGCCGGTTTTACATGTTCACGCCTACGGTGAAGGCCACCTGGCACAGTGTCTGGATTTGGTTGCTATGGGAGACTGGGTCAGCCAGATCCTTAGCGAGGTAAACCAAGTAGATATCATGGACATTGTGGTCATTGAAAAACTCAAGGCTGCATTGGCTGAAGCCGCAAAATCCTGACATGAAACGACCGCTGCGCTTTGTGGACATGGGCCTTGTGGATTACCAGCGCGCCTGGGACGTCCAAGAGGCCATTTTCGCGGAGGTTGTGGCCACCAAAATGACCAATCGAAAACGGGATGAGGCCATGCAGTTGCCCACCCAAGACAGCCTGCTGTTTGTTGAGCACCCGCATGTTTACACCTTGGGGAAGTCTGGAGACATTGACAACTTGCTACTTACTGAGGAGGAGCTTAAAACCAAGGGTATCGTCTACCATAAAATCAACCGTGGTGGCGACATCACCTACCATGGTCCCGGCCAACTCGTTGGCTACCCCATCCTGGACTTAGAACAGCATTTCACTGATATCCATCGCTACCTCAGAACCCTAGAGGACGTCATCATTGCCACCCTGGCAGATTATGGGCTGAAAGGGGATCGAAGCCCTGGAGAGACCGGCGTCTGGTTGGATGTGGGAGGCCCTTTTGCTCGGAAGATTTGCGCTATGGGTGTGCGCGCCAGCCGATGGGTCACCATGCATGGATGGGCCTTCAATGTGAACACTGACCTACAGTACTTTGACTACATCGTCCCTTGTGGCATCAAAGGCAAAGGCGTGACCAGTTTGCACAGTGAATTGGGCCACGCAGTGGATGAAAACGAGGTCAAACAGAAGGTGGCAGCCCATTTCATTCAAGCATTTGGCATGGAGCTCAAACCAATGGCGCTCCAGAACATGCTGCAGCCTGAAAATTGGCTACCT
>DFSH01000018.1 GCA_002378565.1 Flavobacteriales bacterium UBA3442
GGATAGCTCTCGTCGAGGGCCTCTTGTAGTACCCGGGCATTGAACTGCAACCAGCTCAAGTCCCGATCCACCCACAAAGCATCTAAACGGCTTGCATGCATCATCCAAGCGTCTGCATGGGTGGATGGTGAACTGCCACAACATCAGCCTGTCCGGAAAAATCTGACCATGTCTTGCCCCTGAAACGCAGGCTAACAGATGCTCCAGGCTCAAGAAAAGGCAAAGACTGCGCTAAAATCGCATTGAAGCAGTCTGGCAAACAACCCATGACAATCACCAGACTGTCAACATCGATTTGAATACCTTGAATCATGGCCATCAGCTTTTCCCTGTTTGGCAACAACAATTGGTCATTGATGTCAATCAAGTCTGGAGATAAGCCTAAATGCTTGGCTGTGATCACTGCAGTATGCACCGATGCATTGTCCGGCGAACAACTCACCTGGACCTTGCCTTTGACCCAGGACTGAAGGGGCTGCTGAAGCCCATGGGCCTCTCGAATACCCCTAGCGCTCAATGGCTTGTCATCTCCTTGCAATGAAGGGTGATCCCATGAGGCTTTAGCGTGGCGAATGGCATGGATGGTTTTCATCGATTTGGTGAGGCTTTGCTTGCCAACAAGCAAGTTAAGTCAATCTGAACGCTCACCTGCTTTGACGGCTTGCCATAGGTCCTCCCATTGGCCCAGTTCGATGGCTGTGATGTCCATGGATTGATTCGCAATGCGCCGTTCCATGTCTTTGAATCGTTCAATAAACTTGTTGTTGCTCATGGCCAATGCTGCTTCAGGGTCAATGCCACGATGCCTGGCATAATTCACCAGGGAAAACAACACATCACCAAACTCCATCATTTCATCTGCTGAGTTATCTGCTGCTTGAAGCTCAGCCAGCTCTTCCTCTATTTTAGCCCACACATCGCTGACTTTAGGCCAGTCAAAACCCACGCCAGCAACCTTTTCTTGCATGCGATAGGCCTTCACAAGAGAAGGGAGTGCTTTAGGCACACCTTCAAGCACTGACTTGGACACCGTAGATTGACCTTTCTCTTGCAATTTGATGGCTTCCCAATTGGCTTTCACCGCCATGGTATCATCAGCCTTCACGTCTCCATAAATGTGCGGGTGGCGATGGATCAACTTGTCACATACGGTATTCAATACATCGGCAACTTCAAAGGCCTTCTGTTCCTCAGCCATTTTTGCATAAAACACCAGGTGAAGAAATAAATCGCCAAGCTCTTTTTTCAGCTCCTCAAAATCCTTGCTATCAATGGCATCAGCCAATTCATAGGTCTCTTCAATCGTGAGAATTCTCAGGCTCTCAAAAGTTTGTTCTCGATCCCAAGGACAGCCCTCTCGCAACTCATTCATGATGGTGAGTAGGCGAGCAAAGGCTTTCTGAGCTGCTTGGAAGTCAGGCATCAACCCTTGTCTTCTGTGGACTCATTCTCGCTATCAGTAGGTAATTTTATTGTTCCAACCGCACCTTCAGTTCCCTGTTGGGTCTCTGGTTTTGCCTCTGTTTGATTAGGAACACCTGCTTGATCTGCCTCGTTATCTTCAGCTAGGAAAAAACCATATTTGACCAAGAGATTGTACCAATTGATGAATTTCTTCATGTCAGATTGGTAAACCTTGTCCGCATCGTAATCGGGCACAAATTGACCAAAAACTTTCTCTATCTCATGCCCACTGGATTTGTGAGAAATGCTTGGCTCGCCTTTGAGGGCTTCACCCATGGCTTCATAAATCTCTCGCAAGGGCTTCTCACCTTCCTCCGTGTACATAGCGATGTCATGCAAAGCGTGTACTGGGTGCGTACCAGAAATAGACAGGCGCTTGCCATCCTCTAAGGAGGCGACAATGATGCCATTTTTGCTGTGGGCAACCAGCTCAAAGAGGCCAGATCGGCCGCCAAGGGCCATGGTGTGTTGGATAGATTTCATGCAGGGGTTTATTTGAGGTAAAATTTCATTCGGTAGTCGGTGCTGATATTGCCTTTTGCAATATCATTCAGTTTGCTCTTCAGCAAACGTTTTTTTAGCGGCTGTAGGCGGTCAGTGAAAAGCACGCCTTCTATGTGGTCAAACTCATGCTGAATAATTCTTGCGGGTACGCCAGAAAAAGACTCAACCAAAGGCTTGCCTTGCTCATCAACAGAGTGAACCACAATGTTTGGATGACGGATGACGTTGGCATGGATATCTGGAATGCTCAGACAGCCCTCCTCAAAACCCCATGGCTCACCAGATTCTTCAACGATTACAGGGTTGATGAAGGCACGTTTGAATGTCTTCAAGGTTTCTGAATCAACCGCATTCTCTGGATCCTCTGCAAAAGGGCTGCCATCAACCACAAAAACCCGTTGACCTTTGCCAACCTGTGGGGCAGCAAGACCCACGCCTTTCGCAGCATACATGGTTTCATAGAGGTCATCTATGAAGGCCAATAAATCTTGGCTCACCTCAACGTCTTTTGCCTTGCGTTTGAGTACAGGGTGGCCAAATGCAACAATGGGATAGATCATGCTTTGAATTTGCGGCAAAGATAAGGCCTTGACCTACCTTTGTACGATGGGCATTTGCATCGGATTAGATATTGGCACGGCACGCACGGGAATTGCAGAAAGTGACCCCAGCAGCACCTTTGCATTCCCAATGCGTTGCGTGAGGACAGGTGATTTGCTTGATGATCTTCGAAGCCATTACCAAAACGAGGCCATTGACGGCCTGGTTATTGGTTTACCAAAAAGGCTCAACGGAGAGCCTACCCATGGGACAGGGATTGCGCAAAGTGTTGCTGTTACCATACAGAAAGCCTTTCCCTCATGGACCATTCACTGGGAGGATGAGCGATTTACAAGCAAAATTGCTGCGCACGCAGCAGCTATTAGCGGCAACCGAAAAGCCGTGAAAAAAGACAAAGGCAAGCTGGATGCTTCAGCCGCTGCCATTATATTGGACAGTTATTTGACACATAAATCATGAGTGAACAAGCAATCATTGAAGCTGCATGGGAGGATCGAAGCCTTTTAAGCCATGCGGCAACCATCCAGGCCATCGAATCTGTCATTGACCAACTTGACAAGGGCAGCTTGCGTGTAGCTGAACCCACTCCCTCCGGCTGGCAGGTGAACACCTGGGTGAAAAAAGCCGTGGTTCTGTATTTCCCGATCCGGTCCATGGAAACCTTTGAGGCTGGCCCCTTGGAATTTCATGACAAGATGGCTTTGAAAACCCATTACGCTGACAAAGGCATTCGCGTGGTCCCTCATGCCGTGGCACGCTATGGCGCTTTCATTGATCGAGGTGTGATTCTAATGCCCAGCTATGTAAATATTGGGGCCTATATTGGGTCTGGAACCATGGTGGACACATGGGCAACCGTGGGTAGCTGTGCGCAAATCGGAGAGAACGTGCACCTGAGTGGTGGCGTTGGCATTGGCGGAGTTCTTGAGCCATTGCAGGCTTCACCAGTTATCATTGAAGATGGTGCATTCATCGGGTCAAGGTGCATCGTTGTGGAGGGGGTTCATATTGGCAATGAAGCTGTTTTGGGCGCGAATGTTGTCCTCACAGCAAGCACGAAAATCATTGATGTCACTGGTGACCAGCCCGTTGAAATGCGCGGACATGTACCTGAGCGTTCCGTGGTTATCCCTGGCAGTCAAGCCAAGGCATTTCCTGCAGGTACCTACCAGGTTCCCTGTGCATTGATCATTGGTCAACGCAAGGAAAGCACCAATAAAAAGACCTCTCTCAACGACGCATTGCGCACCTACAACGTTGCTGTATGATTGCATTCAGTTCACAGCATGACTTCCTGTTCAAGGCCATTGGCAAAGAGGCTGATGACCTGAACCTCCCCTGCTATGTTGTGGGTGGGTGGGTGCGCGATCAACTGCTGAAGCGTCCAAATTCAAAGGACATCGACTTTGTCGTGGTTGGGGACGCCTTGGATGTGGCAAAACGGTGCTCAAAAACACTGGGAGGAAGCAAAGTGACCCTGTTCAAGAAATTTGGCACGGCACAGTTTCGATGGAAGGATTGGGACATCGAGTTCGTGCAGGCGCGGACAGAAAGCTACACCTCTGATTCAAGGAACCCAGCCGTTGCACCAGGTACCCTTCGCGATGACCAACTGCGTCGTGACTTCACCATCAATGCCATGGCCATGGGAGTGAATCAAGACAATTTCGGACAACTTCTAGATCCCTTTGATGGCCAATCCGATTTGAAAAAAGGCATCATTCGTACGCCACTCAACCCACAAGAAACCTTTGACGACGACCCCTTGCGCATGATGCGAGCTGTCCGGTTTGCCAGCCAATTAGGCTTCACCATTGATGACCAAACCCTCAAAGGTATTCAAGGCAAGGCCAACCGCATGGCTATCCTTTCCAGCGACCGCATACATGTTGAGCTCAATAAAATCATGGAAAGCAAGGTTCCCTCTGTGGGACTCACATGGATGCATAAAGGGGGATTGATGCCCCATGTGTTGCCTGAAATTGCCGCCCTAGAAGGGGTTGACGAGGTGGATGGCCATTTACACAAGGACAACTTCTGGCATAGCCTGGAAGTCTTAGACAACCTGGCAAGGGTTTCTGATAAGCTATGGCACCGATGGGCTGCGCTGTTGCATGACATCGGAAAGCCTGTCACTAAGCGTTTCAAAAAAGGCAGCGGCTGGACCTTTCATGGCCATGAATTTATTGGCGGGAAAATGGCAAAAAAGCTCTTTCGGCGATTGAGCATGCCAATGGATGCCCGCATGAAGTATGTTGTGAAACTCATCCAGATGAGTTCGCGACCCATTGCGGTGATTGCTGAAGAGGTCACAGACGGTGCCGTCAGGCGTTTGCTCTTTGACGCAGGTGATGACATTGATGACCTGATGCAGCTTTG
Source organism: Flavobacteriales bacterium UBA3442 (assembly GCA_002378565.1). Taxonomy (GTDB): domain Bacteria; phylum Bacteroidota; class Bacteroidia; order Flavobacteriales; family Schleiferiaceae; genus TMED14. The sequence continues at coordinate 4,909 of DFSH01000018.1, forward strand.
CGAGGCTGACATCACCACAAAAAACGGCAAGAGAAAGCAACGCTACCTCAAGAACTTCAATACCGTTCGAAGCAAAATCAAAGCTGTTGAAGCAAAGGACAAGCTCCGCAACTGGCAGCCCCCTGTGAATGGCAATCAATTGATGCAGTGGTTTGACCTGCCCCCAGGTAAAGCTATTGGTGACTTGAAAACCGCTATCCGTGAAGGCATTCTTGACGGGGATATTGCCAACGACTTTGATGATGCCAAGGCATTTGCCTTTCAATGGGCTAAAAACAAAGGCTACCCCCTTAAACCATGAACCAACACCTCATCATTGGCGTCATCCTCAACTGTGAAGGCGATGTGTACCGCGATATTGCCATGTCACCCAAGGCAAGCCTGGCTGATTTACATCAAGCCATTGTTAGCGCCTTCTCCATGGAGGCAGGTCAGATGGCCGCCTTTTACACCACAGACAATGACTGGAACCAATTGGATGAGATCCCATTGATGTCCATGGACATCGAAGCACAGGCTGACATGACAAGCAACTTGATTGCCACGCATTTCACTGACAAGCAAGGGCGATTGATCTACATCTATGACTTCATGGACATGTGGACTTTCATGGTTGAGCAAGTGAGATGGGCTGACGGTGATTTACCAGAGAATGCTGTGGTTTTAAGCGAAGGCAATAAGCCAGAGAAGGCCCCCGATCCAGATTTTGAATCAGATAACCTAGCAGGTGATAGCTTTGATGAAGACGCCTTCAATGATGACCCTTATGGAGACGAGGTAGATCCCATGGACCCTTATGCAGATCTTTGATGGCTATGACTAGTTCCTCGCATATCTGGATGATTCATGGACCTACGGCATCGGGAAAAACCAGCCTAGCCATTGAATTAGCACAGACTCTAGGAACCGAGATTGTCAGTTGCGATGCCCGGCAATTGTACCAGGAAATGTCCATTGGGGTGGCACGCCCGTCCAATGAGGAGCTCGCCACAGTTACGCACCATGGCATTGCAAGCCATAGCATCCATGAAGCCTTGACTGCTGGCAGCTATGCATCATGGGGTCGTCCACTCGTGAAAGCCTTGCTTGACAAGCATGGATCCGCTGTTGTGGTTGGTGGTTCAGGGTTGTACGCGAAAAACCTACTCTTTGCCATGGATGACCTCCCTCCTGCTGACGAAAAACTGCGGATGACCTTGGAGAAACAATGGCAAGCTGACCCACAACCCCTGATCAATCAACTCAAGGCGAAAGATCCAGCCTATGCCGCAACGGCAGACTTGAAGAATTCAAGGCGGGTGTTGCGCGCCCTTGAAGTCATTAAACTAACAGGAAAAACCTACAGTTCACAGCGAACACAGGCCATAGCTCAACCAGCCTTTCAAGCCCATATTCATCAAATCGCTATCTGGCCCGGCATGCCTGAACTAGAGGCTGTCATCGCCCACAGAACTAACTCAATGATGCAAAAGGGGCTAAGGGAAGAAGCCATGTCGCTCAAAACTCATCAGCTACTCGTCCCCTTGCAAACTGTTGGTTACAGAGAATTTTACCAAAACCCCACAGGTGATGACAAGGCATTGGAAGAGAAGATCACTTTGCGTACCAGGCAATACGCTAAACGTCAACTAACATGGCTAAAGAAGCAGGATGTTCACCGCATACCGATTCGCAGCTCAGTCAATGATCTCTTCAAACTCGCAGCATCATGAGACCTAGTCTCTGGTTCTACCCCTTGGTTCCATTGTATTGGCTCGGGCAAAAATTGCATCGTGGCCTGCATCAGTCGGGCATCCTTGCAGTGCATCACCCCCGTCAACCCGTCATTGGGATTGGTAACATTCAGGCGGGTGGTAGCGGTAAAACCCCACTGGCCATGCACCTGATAGGCCTTTGCCAGGAGCGAGGGCTTTCCACAGCCTATGTGTCTCGTGGCTATGGCAGACAAGGGAAATCAAACCTGTTGGTGGACATGGCGAATTTGGATCCAAGGATTTATGGCGATGAAGCCTGCATGGTAGCCTCTGCATTGCCTGAGTGCACCGTCATCGTTGCGAACCGACGATCGGATGGTATTGCCTTGGCACCCAAGGCAGATATAGTTTTTGTGGATGATGCTTTCCAACACTGGTCCCTGAAGCCAACCCTTCACATCGTGACCATGCCCTTCAATCAAAGGTCATCCCGGCAAAAGCTATTGCCAGCCGGACCTCTGCGTGAAGGGCTGTCTGCATTGTGTCGTGCTGACATGCTTGTCATCACCAACTGCCCATTAGATGGTTTCGACAGCAAAGCCCTTGCACTAGAGCTTAAACTGAGCCCATCCGTCGCTTTGCACTGTGCGCAAACCTTGATGGACATGCCTCAACCTGTCGGGCATGAACAACCCTGGCAAGGTCAGACTGCCCTGTTGGTTGCGGGACTGGGCCAAAGTCAATCTGTTCTTGACCAATGGAAAGCCCTATTGAAATCTCCGCATGCAGCCACATTGGCATTGCCTGATCATGCCAGCCTTTCAGGGAGACATTGGGCATCAATCACGCAAGCCATGAAGCAAAGCCAAGCCAAGGCTTGGGTCACCAGCACCAAGGATCTGGCCCGGCTCAGTGAGGAGCAAATCACAAGATTCCCCCTTTATGTTATCCCTTTGAGTATGCGCTTCCCTCAGGAAGTAACAGACATCTTCAATCAGCTGGAAAAGCTGTGCGCTAAGAAGGGTCAGCCATTACCTTTGCCATCATGAAAAGTGGATTGGAATACGAAACCGTTGTAGGGCTGGAAGTGCACATGCAAATGAGCACCCTCACCAAAGCCTACGCCTCTGAGGCCTATCACTATGGCGCACAGGCCAACACCCAGGTAAGCCCTGTATCACTGGCCTTGCCTGGCACGTTGCCGGTGGCAAACACCGAAGTCATCAACAACGCCATCAAGCTGGGCGTTGCTTGCGGCTGCGACATCCGTGAATGGAACGAATACGCCCGAAAGAACTATTTCTACCCTGATTTGCCAAAAGGCTACCAAATCACCCAACATGAAACACCGATTTGCAGCGGCGGATTCATTGAAATTGGCTCAGATACCGTTCCGACCAAACGCATTGGGTTAACGCGAATTCACATGGAGGAAGACACCGGCAAATCCATCCATGACCTGGACCCCTTCAACACCTTGTTGGACCTGAACCGGGCGGGGGTTCCCTTGCTGGAAATGGTTTCAGAGCCTGACTTTCGCACTGGCGAAGAGGCCTACCTGTTCTTGCTTGAAGTGCGAAAACTGATCCGCTACCTGCAAATTTCTGATGGGAACATGGAAGAAGGCAGCATGCGCTGTGACGTGAATGTCTCAATCCGAGAAAAAGGCACAGAACCGTTGGGTGTGAAGGTGGAAGTGAAAAACCTCAACTCCTTTCGCCATGTGCAGAAGGCCATCGACTTTGAATACCAACGCCAAAAGGCTGCCTTGGATGCTGATGAAACCATCTACCAGGAAACCCGAACCTTTGATGCCGTCAATGGGCGAACCATTGCGCTGCGAAGCAAGGAAGACGCCAATGATTACCGCTATTTCACAGAGCCTGACTTAGCTCCTGTTCGGGTCTCCCAAGAGCACATTAACGCCATTGCAAGCAAACTTCCCCCGCTGCCCAATGCCCTGAAGAAAATCTATGTTGAAAAGCTGGGCTTGTCCGATTATGACGCCAAACTTTTGACAGAAACGCGCGAAACAGCCTTGTATTTTGAGGCATTGCTTGATGCCAAATGCCCTGCAAAATCTGGTGCCAACTGGCTGATGGGGCCTGTCCAAGGGTGGCTCAATGACAAAGCTATGGAGTGGCGAGACTTCCCTATTGCAGCGAAGCAATTGGCTGCACTGATTCAATTGGTGGATGAGAACACCATCAGCTTTTCTGCTGGCCAACAACTCTTGCCTGAGCTGGTTGATAACCTCAACGTGGACCCTAAATCCCTGGCTGAGAAACTTGGCCTCTTGCAGGAGTCTGACAGCGACGCCATCATGGAACACGTGGAAGCAGCCATTGCTGCCTACCCGGACAAGGTGCTTGAATACCAAGCTGGTAAGAAAGGCTTGATGGGACTCTTCATGGGAGAGGTCATGAAGCGAAGCAGAGGCGCTGCTGACCCTAAAGTCGCCACCCAACTCTTGAGAGATAAACTCGAATCATGACCCACCCATCTTTTGCCACATTGGCAATCACAGCTGGTCTTGTGGCAAGCTGCGGCAACCCTGATCACATCAGTGTCGACCTTGACATCACCGGCGCCAATCAGGCTGTCATCATCCGCTTGGATGGCCAGAACCTGATCCCTTATGACACCCTAGCTATCACAGATAAATTGATGTTGGAATTGCCATTGGACTCCACACGCAACACCTTTTACAATGTCTTGTTCAACACCGGCAGTTTCATTCGAATTGGCCTGAGTGATGGCGATGACATAACCGGCTATGTTGATGCCAGTCATTCATTGGCTGACTACCAGATTGAAGGGTCTGCAATATCTCAACAGTTGCACGCCTTGTACCAGCCGGTGCAGCAAAGCAATGTTGTTTTGGATTCACTGGAAGCGCGTCGCAATCAATTGCGAGGCGATGAGGGCAACCCACTGGAGCGAGAAATCACCCACAGACAAGTGATGCAAAGCCAGTACAAGGTGCATCGATTGGCCTTGGATCAAATCATGGCAAGCGATTCAAGCAACTTGGCCAATGTCTTTGGGTTCTTTCAGCGTTTTGCGCAAGTGCCTTTGTACCAAATACCGGAGGACCTTGCTTTGCAAATGGCCTATGCCGAAGCCTTAATCAAGGCCCACCCAAACCATCCATTGGTTCAGCTTTTCGCCAATCAATTGGCCAGCTATCTCAGCGAAATCGAAGAAGCTCCTGCTTCATAACAAAACCCACACAAATAAAAGACCCCTCATGCCATTGACATGAGGGGTTCTTTATGTTAGACTGCGTGATGCCACCCAACAAAGGATAGGCTCTTAACAGCTTGTCAAGACTTCACTAAAATCTCGCTTGCGGTCATGCCATCTTGATTTCTTGTGATGACATAGGTGCCTGCTGCCACCTTTGTGAGGTCCATGGTCAAGTGCTCAACACCGCCAGGAACACGATTCAAGTCTATGCGTTGGATGAGTCGGCCTTCCAAGTCTCTCAAGGTGATGATCACCTTGCCATGGGAAGCCATAGGCACATGCACTTGACTTACAGCTGGATTGGGGAACAAACCAAGGCCTTCAATGCCCTGACTCACTTGAGGCTCCTCCATGCCAACAGGACGACTCACTTGCGTTGAGGTCGTGTGGTAGAATCCGCGGCCATGGGTGGCAATGAATAAATCACCCTCAAATTGAGAGGTGTGCGTCGCATTGCTGTCATAGTTTTCATTGGTGCGGTATTGCTCCATATCAAAAACAGCAACACGGCCTAGACCTGTATTTTCCTCAACCCATGTTGGTGTTCCTCCGGATGCGCCATTGTCAGCCATGAAGATGCCCATTTCTGTGCCCGCAATCAAACGACTAGGATTTCCCTTGTCAAATGAGACGGAATAGGTTGGCACATGAGGTAAGTTGCCTTGTTTTGGGAGAAAGCTAGGGCTAGTAGACAGCCCGTTGCTGCTATAGTAGATGAAGTTGGTGTTGCCATAATTACCTAAAGAGACCACCACACGGTTGGCATTGCTCGGGTCGATGTCTACATCTGTCACTACCCGGTTAGGGAAGGTGCCAATCTGCGTCACTGTCAACACATAAGTGCTACTGGAATCAATACTGGCTGTTCTAGCATCGCGTGCAGCGTTGATATTGGAAATGCGGTACAGTCTGCCATTGGTCGTTCCAACAAACAAGTGATCGCCATCATCGCTGATCTTCATGACGTTTGGTGTCGTGCCTACACCAAGGTGAGCGACTTGCCACCATTCTGGGGTGCTGGAAAAATCATGGATGTCCCGGGTCATGAAGATGCCTCCAATGTTTGGAAAAGACCCCGTGCTCCAAGAAGATAAGCCCACAAAGAACGTTGACTGAATGGGGTCTTGAATACTGAACACATCACCCACATCTAAACGTGTTGACAAGGTTGCCTCAACAGGCAAAGCATTGATAGCGCTAGGTAAAACAACATCTGTTCCTCCCGTCAAGAAGACATCGCAGGTAAGAATCACCTCAGCCAATGGCGCCGTATTAAAGGTCACTTCAAAGTAGGCAGAGTCAGCGTGGAATACGCCAGTACCATCACCGGTTAGATTGCCATTGGCATCCGCAACCAACGTGTAGGGGCCTGCCTCCACCTTGAAAGAATCTGTCACATACTGTGCGTTGACTTGTGCATGACGCATCTTGCCTGTAAATACTTTCTTGATGCCATCGCCATAACCCATAGAACGCAAGGAAGGGAGTAGCTGGTAATGGATGGTGTCTAAAGAACCCGGATCATTGGTGGTCTCCCACAGCTCATGTGGCATGGTCCAGTTGGCAAAAGGGAGGCCTTGCAGCGTGGCCAGATTCATGAAGGGAGAAATGTAAGCAGACCAGCCAGCGCCCCTTTCATTAGAGCGAAGCAAGGACTTTTCAGCCAATGTCTGTGCAAAAACTAAATTAGGGTTCAACCATGACATGTCAGCAAAACCACCATCTCCACCAATGAGCTTGCTGCCATTGTTAGGGCTGATGCCAGATCCATCAACCAAGATGGTGCCATTGTCCTGTGTGCCACCAATCAACTCGCGGTGACGACCTAGACCCATGCGGTAAAACTGGAAGGTGTTGTAACCCAGGTTTCTTTCAACCCATGAGATGCCGTTATCGTTGGACTTAAAAACGCCACCGTCGTTGCTGGTGTAGAGAATGGCAGCGTTGTTGGGGTCAGATATCATTTCATGGCTATCAGAATGCAAATAGAAGGGGTTGCCATTGCCGCCAAAGTTGGTGGAGGTTTGTGACCATCCTCCTGTGAGTGACCATGTCCACACCTTGATGCCGCCCAACCAGATACGATCCTTGTCCGTCGATGACACATGGAATAACAAGTCCCATACTCCCTGACAGTACTGACTTGGGCCAGAGCCCGAACACAAGGGGTCAAAGTTGGCGCTACGTTGAGCAATCTTGGACCATGCGGTTCCACCATCGGTAGAACGGTAAACAGCAGACAGCTTGTTACCTGCAGTCTGAACCACGTAGATGTAATTAGCGTCCTGAGGAGAAATGGCATAGCGCATGCGTCCACCGGTCCGGCGAGGCAAGGATGTAGAAGTAATCACTGGCGTACTGATTTCTGAGAAGTTGCTGCCGCCATCGGTGGAGTACATGGTTCTTCCTGCTGTAGAGCAGATCAAATTACCTGTAGCTGAGATGGCCATGCCTTGCACATTACCAGAAACGATGGTTGACCAAGTGGCGCCACCATCGATGGTGCGCATCAGACCTTTGTTGGTTGCGGCATACAAGGTGTTCGCATCGGTAGGATGTGCCTCCATGTCTGCCACAGATGCCCAGTTTGCACTGCCTGTACTACCGTTAGGAGCTGTAGCCGACAGGTGGCTGAAGGTGTTACCTCCATCGGTTGACTTGTAGACGCCACCACCTATGAAATTGGGGGATGTATTATGACCTGAACCGCCATAGCCCATGAAAACCTCTCCAGTTCCGTAGTAAATATCACCGTTAGATGCCTGACAAATAGATACCACCGCATTGTTTGCGTCAATGCTGCTAACGACATTCCAGGTTGATCCACCATTGACGCTACGGTACAAACCGCCGCCCACTGATCCTGCATAAACCTTGTTGCTGTTGTTCTTATCAACCAAAAGGCAACGTGTGCGTCCCCCATAGTTGTCAGGTCCCTTGCTCTCCCAGGTCAAAGACGTGGTTTTGTTTTGCATGGCATTCAACTCTGCGCGTGCATTCATGACATCCTGGGGGCTGACTGCACCCGTTACGCCATTGGCGCGCATCAAATGGATGTATGACATGGCACCTGCAGCTGCACCGACAGGTTCAGCTTGCGCTGATCTAGCTTGGTATTGCACACTAGGCTGTTCTGCCATCATCAACATGGCTGCCAACAAGAAAAGGGCAACAGGTGAGATGGAAAAAAGAATGTGGGTAAGGGATCGTTTCATGGAATCGCTTGTTAAGATTGTAAGAAGGTTAAAAGTACGGATGAAATCGATGTCATCGGATGTGTTTTTCTGCGTGGTAAGACGAGCGAACCAAGGGCCCACTCTCAACATGGATGAAACCCATGTTTTTTGCGGCCTCAGCCAATCGATTAAAGACATCTGGATGAACAAACTCCTTGACTGGTAGATGCTTAGGTGTTGGCTGAAGGTACTGACCCATGGTCACCACATCCACATTAGCCTTGCGTAAATCCATCATGGATTCCAAAACCTCCTCCTCAGTCTCCCCCAATCCAAGCATGATGCCGGACTTGGTTCGCCAAGTTCCTTGTGCTTTCAGGTAGGTCAATGTCTCGAGTGACCGGTCGTATTGTGCTTGGATTCGGACTTGTCGCGTCAGGCGACGAACAGTCTCCAAATTGTGGCTGATGATTTCAGGCTTGGCTGCGATGATGCGGTCCAATTGGTCTGTGTTTGCTTTGAAATCAGGAATCAGGGTTTCCATGGTTGTCAATGGACTGATGCGTCGAATGGCCTGAATGGTTTCTGTCCATAGAATGGAGCCGCCATCGGCTAAATCATCGCGATCCACAGAGGTGATCACGGCATGCTTGACTTTCATGCGAAGGATTGACTGTGCCACGCGATCGGGCTCATCCCAATCCACCGGCAAAGGACGCCCTGTTGCCACATTACAAAAACCACATGAACGGGTGCAAATATTGCCTAGAATCATGAAGGTGGCTGTGCCTTCGCCCCAGCACTCACCCATGTTGGGGCAATGACCTGACTCACAAATAGTATGCAATTGATACGTGTCTACAAGGGACCGAACTTCCTTGTATTTCTCTCCTGTTGGAAGTTTCACGCGAAGCCACTTGGGTTTGCGATTGGCCGTTTTTTCAGGAACCTTTATAGAATCAGACATGTCACAAAGATGCAACAGAATAACCCTGAAAGAGCTGACCTGTCTGTGTTATTGATAACATTCAACCCGTGAAAGCAGGACAGGGATCTGCGACCCCGCAAGAACTGACAAGGACAACAATCAACAAGACGGCAAAAACAAGAAAAATGCGCTTCATGGGCTTAGAATTTGGCTAAAAATACGACTTTAGCAGAGATGCAAGCTACCCCCCCTCAATTATCTGATGCATGGCACAACGCCTTGCTGCCATTTTTTGAAGCTGAACCATGGTTTGACATCCAAGCCAGGCTTCGTCGTAGCGAGCAGCCCACCTACCCAGCTATGGCAAATGTCTTTGCTGCATTCGGGCACGCTGACCCCAGTCAGATCAAGGCTGTGGTCGTCGGACAAGACCCCTACCACTCCCCTGGCCAAGCCATGGGACTTGCTTTTTCAGTGCCTCAAGGGCAGCGAATCCCCCCTTCCTTGAGAAACATCCACAAGGAACTGCATGCAGACCTTCAGCTACCCCTACCGACGCATGGGGATTTGACCGGATGGGCAAGACAAGGCGTTTTGCTCTTGAACACCACCTTGACCGTTGAAGAAGGCTTGCCTGGAAGTCACGCCAACTGGCCATGGAAGGTATTCATTGAACAGGTTTTCCATACCCTGTCAGCGCATCCACATTGTGTTTACTTGCTGTGGGGAAAGCATGCTCAATCCCTCATGCCGCAGATTGACGCTGACCACAACTTGGTTATCACCAGCTCCCACCCCTCCCCTTTAGGCGCTTACAGAGGCTTCCATGGGCATCAACCTTTCAGCCGTTGCAACAATTACCTGACAAGCCATGGCATTGAAGCCATCGATTGGTCCCTAGACTCCTTACCTTTGCGCCGATGATTGAGTCCTTGCTTATCCTGATTTTATTGGCTGTTTCAGCCTCTTTGCTCTTGATTTTTCGGGCCAAATCTTCATCGGAAAACGGCAATGGATCCAGAGCATTGCTCGAAGAGCGTCAAGGGCGCATCCTCGCATTGGAAGCTGCCTTGAAGGCGGCAGAAGAAGAACTCAAAGGTTCCCAAAAGCTGCAGGCGGGTTCAGAAGCAAAACTTGAGGCATTGACTGCACAGAAAACCGCCTTAGCTAACGAGTTTAAACTCATTGCCAATGAAGCCCTCAAACAGCAATCTGAGGCCTTGAGAAAGCAATTGCAAGAGGGTAACAGCACACAGCTGGACATCGTTTTAGGGCCATTGAAGGAAAAGCTTGACATCTTTGGTAAGCGGGTGCAAGACACCCACGACCAATCGATTAAAGGACGATCTGAACTCAAATCTGAGGTGAATAAACTCGTTGAGGCCAATGAAAAGCTTAAAAACGAAGCCTCTGAACTGACCCGTGCCTTGCGTGGCGACGTGAAAGCACAAGGCAACTGGGGTGAGCTGGTGTTGGATCAACTGCTGGCGAAAAGTGGCTTGACCCAAGGCGTTGAATACAGCGTACAGACGAGCAAGGTTGGCGATGATGGCAATCGCTACTTGCCTGATGTTGTGGTGCATTTGCCCGATGACAAACACCTAGTCATTGACTCCAAGGTCAGCCTGATTGCCTACGATCGCTATGTCAACGCAGAAAACAATGAGGACGCTGATGCTGCCTTGAAGGACCACATCCTCTCCATCAAGGCGCACATCAAAGGCTTGTCTGAAAAAAATTACCAAAACCTCTACGAGCAATCCCTGGATTTTGTGCTCCTATTTGTGCCCATTGAAAGCGCATACAGCCTAGCCTTGCAAAAGGACCCCTCGCTGTTTCAGCAAGCCTATGACAAAAACATCGTCTTTGTCACCACAACAACCCTTTGGAGCACCTTGCGGACTGTGGGAACCTTGTGGAAGCAAGAAAAGCAAAGTGAAAATGTGCGAGAAATTGTCAAACAGGCCTCCAGTCTCTACGATAAGTTCGTGGCATTTTCCGAGGACTTGATGACTGTTGGGCGTCAAATGGACACAGCAAAAGGCAGCTACGAAAAGGCCATGAATAAGCTCACTGAAGGAACAGGCAACCTGATCCGAAGAACAGAAAGCCTTAGGAAATTGGGCTTAAAAAATAGCAAACAACAACATCAATCCTTGGTAGATAGAGCCATTCCTGAGCAACTGCCAGAATCAGACATCGACAATGAAGGATAACATGGTATTCGGGTTACACCCTGTGGAAGAGGCATTGGCCTCAGGGAACGAAATTGATCGCATTTTCATTGTGAAATCTGCCAATCACCCTGGCTTGCAAAAGCTATCCAGTGAGGCGCGTGACCGCGGCATTTCTGTGAAGGCTGTGCCCATCGAAAAACTCCATCGCCTAACCCGCGGCAATCACCAAGGCGTCATTGCCTTCATGTCCGCCATCGACTTTGCAGACATCGAGTCCGTGGTGAATCAGGCCATGGAAAAGGATGAGGTGCCCCTGATTGTTGTGCTGGATCAAATCACAGATGTGAGGAATGTTGGTGCCATTGCCCGAAGTGCAGAGTGCTGTGGTGTTCATGGCATGATCATGGGAAAAGACAGCTCAGCACCCATGAGCGGCGACGCAGTTAAGTCTTCTGCAGGTGCCCTATTGCGGGTTCCGATGGCAAGGGCACAATCCCTTCCCCGAGCCGTGACTGATTTAGAAATGATGGGGCTGCAAATCATTGCCTGCAGCGAAAAAGGTGATAGCCTACTCAGCGACGTGGATTTCACGCTACCTACAGCCTTGATCATGGGATCTGAAGAGAAAGGCATTTCTACAGCCATTTGGAAGACCTGCTCCATGCACGCGAAGATTGCAACCGTTGGTGAGGTCGCCTCACTCAATGTGTCCGTCGCAGCAGGCATGGCCTTGTATGAAATCCTCAATCAGCGTCGCAAGTCGCAGTACTGACAACGGACTCAATCCAATGCAGCCCGCTGGCTGACTGCCACCTCAAGCTTCGCTTTAGCATCTGCCAATTTCCTTTTCTCAATGTCAATCACCTTGTCCGGTGCGCTTGCGATGAATCGCTCATTGCTGAGCTTGGCTTGAACTGAACGCATGAAGCCTTGGTTGTAAGCAATGTCTTTGTCAAGTTTTGCCTTTTCTGCTTCAATGTCAATCACCGCATCTGCGGTATGCACACGGATTTCAACAGTTCCCACACGCAGAGGAATACCTCCGTCTGATTGATCGATGACTGCATGGGTCAGCTTAGCAATACCTGCCCATGCCACTGGCACAACATCCATGGTCACACCCATGGCCACTTTTTGCGGCATGCCTTTGTTGTTTCTGAACTGCCTCAGTGCCACAACATGGGCTTCCAATTGCGCAAATTCATGGCTTAGGTCTTCTGCTGCTGTCTGCTCTGGAAATGACGCTAGGGTCAGCAGCTCCCCATCCCTGCCATCGCGCAGGCGGTGCCAGACTTCTTCTGTCAAGAACGGCGTGAAAGGGTGCAAGGCTGTCATCAAGGTGTCAAAGATGTCAAGGGTTGCTGCCATGACATCTGGGTGCATGGGTTTGTTGTAGGCGGGTTTGATCAATTCCAGGTACCAGGCGCAGAAATCCTGCCAGATCAATTTGTACAAGCGCATCAATGCCTCAGATAAGGCGTAGCGTTCAAAGTCTTTTTCTAAATCCTTCAATTCCAAGGACAAATGACCCTTAAACCAGTTCACGGCCCACATTGACGCTTCATCATTGACGCTCTCGTCAACATCCCATCCCTTGACCAATCGCAAGGCGTTCCAAACCTTGTTGGTGAAGTTTCTTCCCTGCGCACACAGATCTTCATCAAAGGGCAAGTCATTGCCGGCAGGCGATGTGAGGAGCATGCCCATCCGGACACCGTCGGCGCCATAGATGTCCATCAGGCCAATAGGGTCAGGTGAGTTACCCAAGCTTTTTGACATTTTTCTTCCCTGTTTGTCTCGAACAATGCCCGTGAGGTAGACCGTAGAAAAGGGCTTCTCATTGCGGAAGTGGGTGCCCGCCATGATCATGCGTGCCACCCAGAAAAACAAAATCTCAGGGGCTGTCACCAAATCCGCTGTCGGGTAGTAGTAATTGATTTCTTCATTGTCGGGATTCCGTATGCCATCAAAGACGGACAAGGGCCACAACCAAGAAGAGAACCAAGTGTCCAAGCAATCTGGATCTTGCTTGATATCTGCCATGGTCAAGGCATTATTGCTTGTAGCTTGCTGCGCTGCCAATAAGGCAGAATCCGCATCCATGGCCACAACATAATCGGATTCACCATCGCCGTAATACCAGACAGGAATCTGATGACCCCACCACAGTTGGCGAGAGATGCACCAATCCCGGACATTCTCCATCCAATGTTTGTAGGTATTCAAGAATTTCTTTGGAACCAAGGCAACGTCATCGTTCAATACGGCATCCAATGCAGGCTTTGCCAACTCTGGCATGCGCACAAACCACTGGAGTGACAAGCGGGGCTCTACAACAGCACCTGTTCTTTCAGACGTACCAATGGATGATTGGTAGGGTTCTGTTTTCACCAAAGCACCAGATGCCTTAAGGTCTTTCAACACAGCTTTGCGAGCTAAAAAACGATCCATGCCTTCATAGACCAATCCATGCCTGTTTAATGTGGCATCTGGATGGAAGATATCTATGACCTCCAACCCATGCTTTTCGCCAATCGCGTGATCATTGACATCATGTGCAGGGGTCACTTTCAAGGCGCCTGTACCAAAATCGATGTCGATGTAATCATCCGAAATGATAGGAATCAATCGTCCACCTAAGGGCAACTCAGCTTCCAACCCTACCAAGCTGGCATAGCGCGCATCGTCTGGATGCACTGCAATGGCTGTATCCCCCATGATGGTTTCAGGGCGGGTTGTGGCAACGGTCACATAGGTTCCGGGCTTTGATGGTATCGCATACCTCACATGGTACAACTGGCGATCCACATCCTTGTGAATGACCTCTTCATCGCTGATGGATGTTTGTGCTTCCGGGTCCCAATTCACCATGCGTAAACCGCGGTAAACATGACCCTGTTTGTGCAAGGTGTTGAAGGCTTTCAAAACGGACTCACTGCGAATGGGGTCCAAGGTGAAGGTGGTTCGATCCCAGTCACAAGAGGCGCCCAATTCCTTGAGTTGCTCCAATATGATACCGCCATGCTTGTGGGTCCATTCCCATGCGTGCTCCAAGAATTCCTCGCGGCTTAAATCAGATTTCTTGACCCCTGACTCACGAAGCTTTTGGACAACCTTTGCCTCTGTGGCAATGGATGCGTGATCAGTTCCGGGTACCCAGCAGGCATTGAATCCCTTCATTCTAGCGCGTCGAACCAGGACATCTTGAATGGTCACATTGAGCATATGCCCCATGTGCAAGACACCTGTGACATTGGGTGGGGGAATGACAATGGTGTAGGCCGGTCGATTATCTGGCTTTGAAGCAAAGGCTTTTTGATCAAGCCATGCCTGATACCATTGCTTTTCCACTTCGCGTGGGGCGTATTTAGAAGGGATTTCCATGGCCGTTAAAGGTAGTCCTTTGGCATCCTTTTTGCCACAGAAAACATATCTATTACATTTGCCCTTCAACATTTGATAAATACCCAACCCATTTCATGAAACATCTCTTTGCTTCTCTCGCTTTTGTTGCTTTTGCTTCATTTTCTGCCACGGCACAAAACGCAGCTGAAATTTCCTTTGAATCGGAAACCGTCAATTATGGCCAAATCGAGAAAAACGCTGATGGCAAGCGTGAATTCACCTTCACCAACACCGGCAAAGAGCCTTTGATCATCACTAACTGCGTGGGTTCATGCGGTTGCACTGTGCCTCAATGGCCTAAAACGCCCATCGCACCCGGTGCTAGTGCAGCCATCAAGGTGAAGTACGACACGCGTCGCGTGGGCCGCTTTCAAAAAACGGTAACGGTTCAAAGCAATGCCAGCAAAGCTCGAACGGTACTCACCATCAAGGGTGAAGTGCTTTTGCCAGCTGCTAACAACACGGCCCCTGTGAAAATCAAGGCTGCTGGTTCCAAAATCAGCAAATGATCCCACAACGATCATAGAATTTTATCAAACCACTGCAATGCAGTGGTTTTTTTATAACATTTGCCATCATGCCTCAACTGTCTGCACGCAGTGCATCTATGCCTGCCTCTCCCATCCGTAAACTGGTGCCCTTTGCTGTACAAGCAAAAGCTGCTGGCAAGCGTATCTTTCATTTGAATATCGGCCAACCCGACATCAAAAGCCCCAAAGCTGCCATGGATGCCATTCGCAACCACGACATTGAAGTATTGGCCTACAGCCATTCTGCTGGGCATCAAAGCTACCGAGACAAATTGTCTCTCTATTACCAAAAGCATGGCATGCAGCTCACGGCAGAAGACATGCTGGTCACCACGGGAGGGTCTGAAGCCTTGTCATTTGCTATGGGGAGCATCCTTGATCCCAGTGAGGAAATCATTATCCCGGAGCCCTATTACGCCAATTACATGGGTTTTGCCACAGCCCTTGGTGCGGTGGTGAAGCCTGTGGTTTCGCGCATTGAAGACAACTTTGCTCTGCCCCCAATCAGCCATCTGGAAGCGCTTATTGGGCCTAAAACACGGGCCATCCTCCTGTGTAACCCCGGCAACCCTACCGGCTACCTCTACAGCAAAGATGAACTTGAATCTGTTGCAGCACTGGCCATCAAGCACGATATCTTCATCATCGCCGATGAGGTTTACAGAGAGTTTGTGTACGATGGTCATCAACATCACTCGGTGCTTAACCTCAAGGGACTGGAACAGCATGCCATCTTGATTGATTCCGTATCCAAACGCTACAGCATGTGCGGTGCACGTATTGGCTTGATGGCAAGCAAGAACAAGGCTTTGATGGCCACAGCTATGAAGTTTGCGCAAGCACGCCTCTCCCCGCCAACCTTTGCACAGATTGCGGCAGAAGCGGCCTTAGACACACCTGACAGCTACTTTGAAGATGTGGTGACTGAGTACCGCCAACGCAGAAACAAGGTTGTCAGTCGACTCAATGCCATGGATGGCGTGACATGCCCTGAACCCAAAGGGGCTTTTTACTGTTTAGCACAACTTCCTGTGGAAGATGCAGACCATTTTTGCCAATGGATGCT
>DFSH01000015.1:0-473 GCA_002378565.1 Flavobacteriales bacterium UBA3442
AAGAACACAGAGTTCCAGTGCGCCTTTGCGCATTTGTGCGCGTGCATTGTCTGTTTTCATCGGGGCAAAGATATGTCCAAAACATGGTACTATGCAACACAAGGTACTATATTTTTTAAAAATCTTTACCCCGCCGAAGGTCCATCCTACGGATGGGGTGGGTGCTTTGCTTGGATGTCATACCTTTGATTCATGATCAAACCTTTCAACTTTCAACGCTGGTTGGACGCCAATCGCGATCAACTCAAGCCCCCTGTGGGCAACAAGAACCTCACCCCTGATGCAGAAGACTTCATTGTGATGGTGGTCGCTGGACCTAACGCAAGGAAGGATTACCACCTCAATGAAACCGAAGAGTTTTTCTACCAACTCGAGGGACGCATCACGGTCAGAACACAGGAAAATGGCCAGCCCGTGGACCATGTGCTCGAATCAGGTGACATGATGATTGTGCCAGCGAATACGCCGCACTC
>DFSH01000015.1:777-8255 GCA_002378565.1 Flavobacteriales bacterium UBA3442
GTGGAGGTCGATTTTCAACCGCATTTCCGCGACTACTACCACGATGTCAACAAGCGAACCTGTGATCAGTGTAGCACCGTTATGGCAACGGATTCGCGGTTCACCGACTGATCATGAATGATCAACTCACCCGCAACGAGGAAGATTACCTCAAGGCCATTGACAAGTTGGCCGACGACAAGGGTCAGGTTGGCACCAACGCACTGGCAAAGCACCTCAAATTGGCTGCGCCTTCGGTGACCGCTATGGTACAAAAACTGGATGGCAAAGGCTTGGTGAACTATGTGAAATACGGTGGCATTTCCTTGACTGAAATTGGCCAACACAAGGCCATTCAATTGCTTCGAAACCACCGCTTGTGGGAGGTCTTTTTGTCAGAACACCTAGGCTTTGCCTGGGACAAGGTGCATGACATCGCTGAGCAATTGGAGCATGTGCGTTCCAGTGAACTCATTGCAAGGCTTGGTCGATTCCTAGGGGACCCTACCATCGACCCGCATGGTGACCCCATTCCTTCCCATGACCTGACCATTCAGCCCACAGGGGGAACCACCTTCTTTGCAGCAAAATCGGGTGATTCATTCACCTTGGTTGCTGCCGCAGACAACCAAGATTTGTTGGCAAAGCTCAACGCAGCGAAGGTTTCACTTGGCAGTGAGTTGGTCAAGGTGGGCAAAGACAAACAAGGGCGTCAAGTGATGCAAGTACATGGCCAGTCTATTGCCTTCAGTGAGGTGGAAGCCAAGCAGCTTCACGTGTCACTCAGCCATTGAGCCATTCAAGGGCATTGGCCGCTAAAATTTTTGCTTTTTTCACATCAGCCCATGGCATGTTTCGGACCAGTTTGCCCGGTTCGTGCTCACCCAAAGGGAAGGGGTAATCGGAGCCAACAGCAACCCGATTTTCTCCTACGGTGTCTACGATCATGTCCAACATGCGGGGGTCATGGACCAGGGAGTCCAACCAGAATTTTCCCATGTAGGATGTGGGTGGCTTGTCGTTGTCAACTGCACAGAGGTCAGGCCGGACATCAAAGCCATGTTGTATGCGACCTAGGGTTGCGGGGAAGGAACCCCCACCATGCGCAACGGCCACGCGCAAATTTGGCAAGCGCTCAAAGACCCCACCAAAGATGAGGGAGCTCAGTGCCAATGAACTTTCTGCTGGCATACCTACCAGCCATGGCAGCCAGTAATCGGGCATGCTTGCTTTTGCCATCATGTCCCAAGGGTGCACAAAAACTGCCATGCCTAGGGCTTCACAGGCTTGGAATACAGGGAACAGCTCAGGCGCATTCAAATTCCATTGGTTGATGTGGGAGCCGATTTGGACGCCCTTGAGACCGATGGCCTTGCAGCGCTCCAGCTCTTTGATGGCTAGCTCAGGGGCTTGCATAGGCAAGGTTCCCAGACCTTCAAAGCGACCGGGGTAGCTCTTCACAATCTCTGCAATGTGGTCGTTAAGGAACATGGATAGGTCCAGGGTGTCTTGGGGTTTTGCCCAATAAGAGAACATCACGGGCACCGTGCTTAAAACCTGCATCCCTACCCCTTGTTGATCACATTCGTGGATGCGAGTGGACGGATCCCAGCAGTTGGCCTCCACTTCTCGAAAGAAGGTGGAGTCCTTGTACATCTTTGCGCAACCAGGGCAATGATGATCCAGATGGATGAAGCCCCCATAGCCGAATTTTGATGCCCAATTTGGCATGGTTTCTGGCAAAATATGGGTATGGATGTCTACGACAAGAGGAAGTGTGTCCATGGCAGGTTTTCTGTTTAGCAAAGATAGTCAAGCATTACCTTTGTCACTTCATGAGCGACGCCATCAAGCATGAGTGCGGCATAGCACTCCTTAGACTTCGCAAACCCCTGGACCATTACCTGGAAACCTACGGGACGGCTTTGTATGGCCTGAATAAGATGATTCTGATGATGGAAAAACAGCACAACCGCGGCCAAGATGGCGCGGGGTTGGCTGGCATCAAGATGGGCATGCCCCCTGGGAAACGTTACATCACACGCTACCGCAGCATTGAGCCTAAGCCGATGCAGGACATCTATGGGCGCATTCAGCTTAGCCTGGCTGAGCGCTTGGAAGGCAAGCCTGAGCGGCTCAAGGACGCCAAATGGGTGAAGGAGAACCTGCCTTTTGCCTGTGAGATTTACCTGGGGCATTTGCGGTATGGCACTCACGGCGGCAACAGCATTGAGGCCTGCCATCCTTTCCTCAGGCAGAGCAACTTCATGAGCCGCAACTTGATTGTGGCTGGCAATTTCAACATGACCAACACGGAAGAGCTGATGGAGGAACTGGTGAGCTTTGGACAGCACCCCAAGGTGAGCACTGACACGGTGACCATCATGGAGAAGATCGGGCATTTCCTGGATGTGGAAAACGACCGTTTGCATGAGGAGGCGAAGACTGTTCACGGCTTGGATAAAGGCAACCGAAGCCAATTCATTGCTGACAACTTAGACCTCAACAGGGTGATAAAAAAAGCCTCAGAGGTCTGGGACGGTGGTTATGCCATGGGTGGCATGGTTGGTCAGGGCGATGGGTTCCTATTGAGGGATCCTAACGGCATCCGTCCAGCTTACTACTACGTGGATGATGAAGTGGCCGTGGTGGCTTCTGAACGTCCGGTGATTCAAACGGCTTTTGGTCTGACTTTCGATCAGGTGAAGGAGGTCCCTCCTGGCCACATGGTTTGGATCAGAAAAAATGGCGATCTCAGCATCGAGAAAATCTTAACCCCCAAGGAGCGGTTGGCTTGTTCTTTTGAACGCATCTACTTTTCACGGGGCAATGACGGCGACATCTACAAGGAGCGCATTGAGCTTGGCCGCCGACTCACCCATCGGGTGATGGAAGCTTCGGGCGGCAACTTTGACCACACGGTCTTCAGCTTCATCCCTAACACCGCTGAAATCAGCTACATGGGCCTGGTTCAAGGCGCAGAAGATTTGCTGAATGAATTGAAGGCGAAAGCGATCATCGGGTTGGGCAAAAGCCCCAAGGAGAAGGATGTCATGGACATCATGATGCAGCGTCCCCGCGTTGAAAAAATTGCGTGGAAGGACATCAAGCTCCGGACCTTCATTGCAGAGGATACAGGCAGGGATGACATGGTGGCACATGTGTATGACAGCACCTACAACTTGGTTGGCCCTCAGGACAGCTTGGTTGCGGTGGATGACAGCATTGTCCGAGGCACCACGCTGAGAAAGAGTATTTTAGGAATGCTTGACAAGCTTGGCCCTAAGCGCATCATCATCGTGTCTTCTGCCCCACAGATTCGTTACCCCGATTGCTACGGCATTGACATGGCACGAATGAAGGATTTTGCCGCATTCCAAGCGGTGGTTTCGCTGCTCAAGAAGCGAAAGCTCGATCAGGTTCTCCCTGAGGCCTATGAGCTAGCAAAATCCGAGCTCAACAAACCCAAGGAGAAGCAAATCAATGCCGTGAAGGCAGTCTACAAACATTTTTCTGCGGATGAGATTTCGCATGAGATCGCCGTCATCCTCACGCCAAAGCACGTGAAGGCTGAGGTCAAGATCATTTACCAACGCATTGAGGATTTGCACGCTTCTTGCCCGCAAAACCTTGGCGACTGGTATTTTACTGGCAACTACCCCACCCCCGGCGGCACCCGTGTGGCCAATCAAAGCTTCGTGAATTACATGGAGGGCAACAATCAACGCGCCTACTGACATGAAGATCTACACCAAATCTGGAGACAAGGGCACAACGGGCTTGTTCAGCGGCACACGCATCAGCAAGGCAGACTCACGGCTTGACGCCTATGGCAGCCTGGATGAGCTCAACGCACAGGTTGGGATGCTCAAGGATTTGCTCAACACAGAAACAGGCAACGAAGCAAATTCCGAGAAGCAAGACGCGCTCAAGCCAAGGTTGGCTGAGCTGGGCAACGTTCAAAGCCACTTGTTCAGCATCGGATCCCACATGGCCAATGACCTGCCAGACATGGTGGAAAAGCTGCCTGTGATTCATTCGCAATGGACCGTTAACTTGGAGCTTGCTATCGACACCATGGATCAAGATTTGACGCCAATGAAGCAATTTATTTTGCCGGGCGGACATGTTGTCATCAGCCAAGCGCATGTTTGTCGGACAGTTTGTCGCAGGGCTGAGAGGCATTGTGCGGCCTTGCAAAGCAAACTCGATGCAGAAAACAAGCCCTTTCCAGGAGATTCTATGCCTTATATCAACCGATTGAGTGATTATTTTTTTACGCTGAGTCGTTGGCTGGGCACGACTTTTGACGTTTTGGATATCCCTTGGGTGGCAAAGTAGATTGTTCCTATTTGCCTACGTCAAATAAAAAATTACTTTTGCGCAACTGACTACCCTATTAATCTGCGTCTTTCCTACACCTTACAATTATGTACTGGACCCTTGAACTTGCCTCTTACCTCAGTGACGCGCCATGGCCCGCCACCAAGGACGAGCTCATCGATTACTCTATCCGCTCAGGCGCCCCCATGGAGGTGGTTGAAAACCTGCAACAGGTTGAGGAAGAAGAGCCCGAGACCTATGAAGGCATCATTGATATCTGGCCTGACTACCCCACAGATGACGATTTCTTGTGGAATGAAGATGAGTATTGATCCGTTGCGCACGTGATTAACAGGTGAACAAGCTGTCATGATTCAAAACCTACTCAAAAAACTCCTTGGGGATAAGTCGGAAAGAGACATCAAGGAGATCAAACCCTTCATCGAGAAGATCCATGCTGCTGAAGCTGCCATCAAAGGCATCACTGCACAGGGTTTGAGAGACAAGACCGCAGACTTTAAGCTGCGCTTGAAAGAGGGGGGCAAGCCTGAGCAGGGCATCATTGACGACCTTAAGCAGCAGATTGAGTTGACAGAAAATTTTGCTGAGAAGGATGACCTGTACAAGCAACTTGAACAGGCAGAAAAAGATTTACTTGACAAGGAAGAGTCCATCCTTACTGACATTTTACCAGAGGCCTTTGCGGTCATCCGTGAAACAGCCAAGCAATGGTCCAATGGCGATTTGGTGGTTGAGGCCACGGTGTTGGATCGAAGCCTTGCTGCCACATTGGATGCAGTCAGCATTTCAGATGACGCAACGCAAACCGCAACTTGGCACCAAACATGGTCAGCAGCAGGCGTTGACGTGACCTGGAACATGGTGCACTACGATGTGCAGCTGATCGGTGGTGTGGTACTGCATCAGGGCCGCATTGCAGAGATGGCTACCGGTGAGGGCAAGACCTTGGTTGCCACCTTGCCTGTCTACCTCAATGCCTTGTCTGGCCGCGGGGTACATGTGGTGACGGTGAACAACTACCTGGCTAAGCGAGATTCAGAGTGGATGGGTCCGATGTATCAGTTCCATGGTTTGGAGGTCGATTGCATCGATAAGCACCAACCCAACTCTGAGGAGCGAAGAATGGCCTACCGAAAGGATGTCATTTTTGGAACCAACAATGAATTTGGCTTTGATTACTTGCGTGACAACATGGCTAAAGAGATGGGCGATCTTGTCCAGCAAAAGCATCACTTTGCCATCGTGGATGAGGTAGATTCTGTGTTGATTGATGATGCCCGGACACCTTTGATTATTTCTGGACCGACCCCCAATGGCGATGTGCAGGAATACACCCACCTCAAGTCCCATGTGGTGGATCTGTTGAATCACCAGAAAGCAGTGGCTCAGGAGTCTTTGAGGCAGGCGAAAATACTGATTGAAGCAGGCGACAATGAGCAAGGTGGCGTCGAGCTGTTGCGTTCATTCCGTGCCCTTCCAAAGAACAAGGCCTTGATTAAGTTCCTTTCGACGGAAGGCACCAAGCAACTCCTCCAGAAGACGGAAGGGGTTTACATGGCTGAGCAGGGCAAGCAAATGAAGAAGATTGATGTGGATTTGTTCTTCACCATTGAGGAGAAGACCAACCAGATCAACCTCACTGACAAGGGCATTGAGCTCTTGAGTGAGCGCACCAGCGCAGACTTCTTCTTGATGCCTGACATGTCAACGGATCTGAACGTCATTGAGCAGTCTAACGTGGACCTTGCCTCCAAGGCACAGCAGAAAGATGCCTTGTTAAAGGACTACAGGCTCAAGAGTGAGCGCGTTCACGCCATGAGTCAGCTCTTGAAGGCTTACGCTTTGTTTGAAAAGGACGTTGAGTACGTGGTGATGGATTCCAAGGTGAAAATCGTGGATGAACAAACTGGCCGCATCATGGATGGCAGGCGCTATTCTGATGGCTTGCACCAAGCCCTTGAGGCTAAGGAGAATGTGACCATTGAGGCGGCGACACAGACCTATGCAACGATCACCTTGCAGAACTATTTCAGGATGTACAACAAGCTGTCTGGCATGACAGGTACTGCAGAAACTGAGGCAGGTGAATTCTATGAGATTTACAAGCTGGATGTGACGGTGATCCCAACCAACCGACCCATTGTCCGTGACGATCGGCAAGATTTGGTTTACAAGACCAACAGAGAAAAATACAATGCGGCCATTGATGAGGTGATCACCTTGAGGGATTCCGGTAGGCCGGTGCTTGTAGGCACAACATCGGTAGAGATTTCTGAGCTCTTTGCTCGGGCCCTTACCATGCGTAAGGTCCCGCACCAGGTTCTCAATGCAAAGCTTCACCAAAAGGAGGCAGACATTGTCGCTGAAGCGGGTCGTCCAGGCACTGTCACCATTGCCACCAACATGGCTGGCCGTGGCACAGACATCAAGCTCACCGATGAGGCAAAGGCTGCAGGCGGCCTAGCCATTGTCGGTACTGAGCGCCATGATTCGCGCCGTGTGGATCGTCAGCTCAGGGGTCGTGCAGGAAGGCAGGGTGATCCTGGTTCTTCTCAGTTTTTTGTGTCACTTGAGGACAAGCTCATGCGCCTCTTTGGCTCTGAGCGCATTGCCAAGATGATGGACCGCATGGGCCATCAAGAGGGCGAGGTCATTCAGCACAAGATGGTGAGCAACTCCATTGAAAGAGCACAAAAGAAGGTTGAAGAAAACAACTTTGGGATGCGTAAGCGACTGTTGGATTATGATGATGTGATGAACTCACAGCGGACAGGTATTTACAAGAAACGCAAGAACGCCCTTTCGGGTGAGCGCCTCAGCTTGGATATTGCCAACATGGCCTTGGAAAATGCGTACATGATTGCCAACAAGGCGAGCAGTTACAGCTCAAGCAGCACGCAAGACACAGCTAACGGCAACCCTGCTTATGCTTCCTACAAGCTCAGCTGTTTCCAGACCTATGGCATGGAGACACCCGTGTCAGAGAAGCATTTTGAGCAGTACAAAACCCCGGAACTCAGTGACGCCACTTTTGATGCTGCCATGGCACATTACCAAGCAAAGAATCAACGTGTGGCGACGCAAGCGCTTCCCGTATTGCAGAATGTAAAGAATGAACAGGGTGATCAAATCACCAAGATTCTTGTGCCTTTCAC
>DFSH01000058.1 GCA_002378565.1 Flavobacteriales bacterium UBA3442
TTGGCCTCTATTTCTTACATGGCCGCAACAGGTTTGGGTGCTTCAGCCACCATCCGTGTGGCACAACTCATTGGCCAGCGCAAGCCCGCAAAGGCCAGGGAAGCTGCTACAAGCTTATTCCTGTTGACCTCACTCTTCATGGTCTTTACCGGGTTGGTCTTCTTCTTTGGAAGGCATATTATNNTTGCAATACATTTTTGAGGTGAGCGCATTTTCAATTTCAGCCATCATCATTGGAACCTATGGCGCCATGCCTTTGGCCGCACATCAAGTGGCCATTTCATTGGCCTCTATTTCTTACATGGCTGCGACAGGCTTGGGTGCTTCAGCCACGATCCGCGTCGCTCAATTCATCGGTCAGCGCAAGCCTGCAAAGGCCAGAGAAGCGGGCACAAGCCTGTTCCTGTTGACATCGCTCTTCATGGTCTTCACCGGGTTGTTTTTCTTCTTTGGAAGGCATATTATGCCTTATGCCTACACGGATGTTGTGCTTGTTGCACAGTCTGCTGCTGCACTCTTGGTGGTAGCAACGATATTCCAATTGTCGGATGGCTTACAAGCTGCCGCATTAGGCGCCCTTCGTGGAGCTAAGGATGTTCGTGTGCCTACATTGATATCTTTCCTGTCCTATTACGTGGTTGCCCTTCCTTTGGAATGGTACCTGGGAACCGTCTTAGGGTACGGTGCTGTCGGCGTATGGGCTGCGCTTGCTGTCGGGCTGACGTTGTCTGCCGTGTTGCTGACCCAGCGCTTTTATAAGGTGGTGAGCTAGAATTAGCCGTCCAGCGGCAATCAATGATAGGTGATAGTGCTAAGCGTACTGTATAGCTTCACCTCCCGTGACGGGATTGCTGCCAAGGATGTAAAGGCGCTCAACCACGTTTCTCAATTGACGAACATTGCCGGTCCAGTCCATGTTGCTTAGATGCTTCATTGCTGCCTTGCTAAAAGTTTTAGGGACCATGCCTTGGTTAACCAATTGCTGAGAGAAATGGTCAATCAATAAGTGGATGTCGTCTCGTCGGTCATTCAGTGACGGAACTTCAACCACAATAACGCTCAATCGGTGGTAAAGATCTTCTCGGAAACGGCCCGCAGCAATGTCATCAATGATGTTTCGGTTCGTGGCAGCAATGACCCTCACGTTGACTGAAATGCGTTTGCCAGAACCCACAGGGGTGATGACAGACTCTTGCAATGCCCGCAAAACCTTTGCTTGTGCCGCCAGGCTCATGTCACCAATCTCGTCAAGAAAGAGGGTGCCACCATCAGCCAGCTCAAATTGGCCCTTTCTGTCTTTGATGGCAGAAGTGAATGCGCCTTTTGCATGGCCAAAAAGCTCTGACTCAATCAGCTCTGAAGGAATGGCAGCACAGTTCACCTCAATGAAAGGCTGTTTGCTTCGTGCACTCAATTGATGCAATTGGTTGGCAACAATCTCCTTGCCACTGCCATTGGGTCCTGTAATCAACACCCGGGCATCAGTTGACGCAACCTTTTCAATCACCTTTCGAACATGTTCAAGCGCTTTGGACTCACCAACCATGGCAAACCGCTTGTCTACCTTTTTTCGGAGGCGTTGATTCTCTTGAATCAATAGCTTGCGATCCAAAGCCTGTCGGATGGTCATCAAAAGACGATTCAAATCGGGTGGCTTAGAGATGTAGTCAAAAGCACCCATTTTGATGCAGCTAACAGCCGCATCCAGATCCGCATGACCTGAAATCATGATGAATGGGGTGTCACCATAGTTGGACATGGCATATTTCAGGACCTCAATGCCATCCTTTTTAGGCATCTTGATGTCACAAAGCACCAAGTCATAAGTGTGTTCCTGGAGTATTTGCTCAGCCACGTCTCCATCTTCAGCCATGTCAATGGTGAAGGACTTGTCCTCGTTGATGAGGATGTTTTTCAACACATTGCGGATGGCTTTTTCGTCTTCTACAATAAGGATGCGTGCCATGGGCTGTCGGGTGTTGTTAAGTCAGACCAAACACCTTCCTTCAATGCGTAGGCACTGAGATGGATGTCCTTGACTTGGAGTTCGTTGATCAAGGTAAGGATTTGCAAGGCTGCAACCTGTAAGGTGTCCACCCGGGATCGATCCATCCCAGGCATCAAAAGTCGTTCCACTCGGCTGCTTGCGATCAAGTCCTTAAGCAGATTGATGAATGCCTGCCGATTCATTGCAGCATGCTTGTCTTTGGATTTGAATTTTTTCAAGCCTAATCGCTTGGCCAATACCTGGTACATGGCGTCAAATGAACCCGAAGAGCCAATCATGACTGTGGGGTTCCAGCGTTTGCAGTTATCCAACAAGCCCGATAGGGTCAAAGTGACATCCTGGGTCATGGCCTGAATATCTTTAGAAGTCATCGGGTCAGCTGGCTGATGGGACTCAAGCAATCGAATGACCCCCAATGGGTAGGAGTTGGCAAACACCACATCCGTTTGATCCATGACAATGCATTCGGTACTGCCGCCACCAATGTCAACGATCAGCCGGGGTTCAGACAAGTGAGGTAGGGCCTGAGCCACACCTCTGGCAATGAAATCTGCTTCCTTTTCACCGGAGATGACATGGACATCAATGCCCGTGGCTTGCTTGATGGCCTGTGCGACAGATTGCCCATTGGCAGCACTGCGAAAAGCAGATGTGGCAAAGGCATAAGCCTTGCTCGCCTTGTGTGATTTTGCGGTAAGCATGTGAGTCTTGATCGCATCAATGCCTCTGGCAATGGCATCGTCAGTGATGTGCCCAGTTTGCATACTACCCTTGCCTAGTTTCACAGATATTTTCCCCCGATGAATGATGGCTCCATCCACCGAACGAACCATGAGGTTGAAGGTGTTAGTGCCTAGGTCAAAGATGGCTATTGCTCCCCCGTCTGCTTGATCCATACATCGAGTTGTGGGAAGGCGATGGTGATGTCAGCCTTGTTGAATGCCTCATTGATGGCGTGACGCAGGTCAGATTTGATGAACTCAATTTTAAAAAGCTCCGTGCTGTAAAAATGGCACCGAAACACAAGCGAAGAATCACCAAAATCTCTGAATTGCACACTAGGCTTAGGGTTTTTTGACACCAATTTGTGCTGGTTCATGCAATCGGAAAGCAGGCGTTCAACTTCTCTGGTGTCGCTGCCGTATTTCACCCCCACATCGACGTTGAACCGTGTGCTGGTTTTTTGGTGGGTCCAGTTAATGAAGCCCTGGTTGGTGAGCTTAGAGTTGGGGATAATAACAGAAATCTGATCCCTGGTCCACACCTTGGTTGTCCGAAGAGAAATCTCAGACACTTTGCCTACCAGACCGTCAGATTCAATGATGTCACCAACGGTGACAGTGCGTTCAGTCAACAAAATGATACCGGATACAAAATCCTTGAATGTTTCTTGCATACCAAGGCCAAGGCCAACAAACAAGGCCGTAGATGACGCAAGCAGCACGGTGATAGGGGCACCGATGACATCCATGATGTAAAGGA
Organism: Flavobacteriales bacterium UBA3442; assembly: GCA_002378565.1. Classification (GTDB taxonomy): domain Bacteria; phylum Bacteroidota; class Bacteroidia; order Flavobacteriales; family Schleiferiaceae; genus TMED14. The sequence goes on from DFSH01000058.1 coordinate 3,491, forward strand.
GGGCAATGACCCATACAAAGTATTGAGCGATCTTCTTCAAAGCAAAAGCTGAGGATCGATTAATGCGGTTACTTTTGATTGCCTTGTTGAAAATTCGCGTGAAGGTCCGATTGAGTATTCGGGCAATCAAAAGCACCACAATGACTTTGATCATAGTGAACATTGTTAAGCGAACAATGCCGCTTTCAAAAAGGACGAGGTTTTGTAAATCGTTGAGTGTCATTGCATCAAGGTTTCATTCGAATCCAACGCCAAAGGTCGCGGTAAGTGACCTTTTTGCCAAATGTTAAAATACCAATGCGGTAAATACGTCCAGCCAACCAAGTGGTGAACAGGAAGCCTAGGACCAACAAGGTCATGCTCAAGGCCATTTCCCACATGGGCACACCAAAGGGCAGTCGCATCATCATTGAGACCGGTGATGTGAAGGGGATTATGGATAGCCAAAAACTCAAATCGCTGCCGGGTTCTTGCATGATTCGGGTAGCCAGGATAAAGCTCAAAATCATTGGCATGGTTAGGGGTAACATGAATTGCTGGGTGTCAGTTTCAGAATCCACGGCAGCACCCACGGCGGCAAACAACGCACCATACATCAAGTAGCCGCCAATGAAATAAAACACAAAGCATGCAAGAATCAAGGGCAGGTTCAAGGCTTGAATGGTTCCAAAAGCCAGTGACATGGTGCTAGGGTCTATGGCCTCTGCTCCCATCATTTCTGGATCAACCCCAGCTAGGTCAGGGCTGAGAATGCCTGAAGCTGCGGCGGCAATCATGAATATGGAGGTCAGTAGGATCCAAATAAAGAACTGCAGCATGCCAACCGATGCAATACCAATGATCTTACCCATCATCAATTGCATAGGCTTGATGGAAGAAATGATCACTTCTACGATGCGACTGGTTTTCTCTTCAATCACCCCGCGCATGATTTGGGTGGCATACAAGAAAATGAACATGTAAATCATGAAGGTGGAGGCAAAGCCAATCACCATTTTTATTTCCAAATCGCTGGACTCCGTAGCAAACCCTTGCTGACCTTCCTCACCCAAGCCATCTGTCTGGCTGATTTCCAACATGTCGATGTTTACCTCTGTCTGTGCGCTAGCAACCACAGAAGGGTCAACGCCCAGCAAGGTCAGTTTCTCACTTGTGGCCGCTTTTTGTAAAAACCGCTCAATGCTTCGCCGGGCTGACATATTCAGGTCTCCCTTGTTGTAGAGCACGGCGTTGTTGAGAATGAACTGCGGGTTGCCAGTTTCTGACGGTGGCAAATAAAGCAAGCCGTCATGTGCGTCGGATTCCATGGAAAGGTTCAAAGCCGCCTCCAAATTGTGCTTTTCGGGATCCAATTGGTCCATGGTGACATCGCCAATTTGGCCTTCATTGGCTAGGAGGTAACTGTTGTCTAGAACCAAGATGTGCCATGTGCGCTCTGCGCTTTCTTCCAGCAAAACGGGGACAACCATCAATGCAGCAAAGAAGATGGGCCCCAAAATGGTCATCACCAAAAAGGACTTTTTTCTAACCCTCGTGAGGAATTCACGTCGGGCTACGAGGAGGAATGCATTCATGATTGGCTGGGGCTTACGGCTTGAACAAAGATGTCATGGATGGATGGAATGACTTCCTCGATGGACATGATTTTGCATTGTTGATTGAGGGACTCAATCAAGGCATTGGCATGGCTGTCATTGATCTTGAACATTTGGCGGTACAGGCCAGAACGCAGCATGTCGGAATTGGTTGCAGTCACGCCTTCAATGGCTTGAAAAGCGATGGGTTTATCTGCGCGATAGGTTAATCGGTAGCTGCCATTGCGATGGCGGTCCTTCACCTCATGGATGTTGCCTTCCAAGACCTTTTTCCCTTGGTCAATCAACACGATGTCGGTGCAAAGTTCCTCAACAGATTCCATGCGATGCGTAGAAAAAATGATGGTTGCACCTTCGCGATTCAAGCGAAGCATTTCCTCTTGAATGAGTTGCGCATTCACGGGGTCAAACCCGCTGAAGGGCTCGTCAAAAATGAGCAATTTAGGCTCATGAAGGACGGTGGTGATGAACTGGATTTTTTGTGCCATGCCCTTGGACAGCTCCTCGATTTTCTTATCCCACCAAGAGGTCATATCCCAGCGGACGAACCAATCTTTCAATCGGGATTTTGCCAGGTCATGCGGCATGCCTTTGAGTTGAGCCAGGTAGAGCGCTTGCTCACCCACTTTCATTGTCTTGTAAAGTCCGCGCTCTTCAGGCAGGTAGCCTACTTGGCGGATGTCATCAGGCTTGAGATCCTTGCCAAATAGCTTCACCTGGCCGTGATCTTGTTCAATAATCTGGTTGATGATGCGGATCAAGGTTGTTTTGCCTGCTCCGTTAGGCCCTAGAAGGCCAAACATTGAACCTTCAGGGATGGTGAGGTTGAGATTGTCCAAGGCTTTGTGATCACCGTATTGCTTGCTGAGGTTGACGATGTCAAGGGCTGGTTTCATGACGGCAAAGGTAGGTTGCTAGGGCTTAATTGTTTGAGAAGATCCATGGCTTCAGTCATGGTGTCAACGGCTTCAACCACCAAAGTGATGCGGCCATTTTTCTGCTTCATCCTGAATCTGCTAGGGTTGCGTTGCAGAGCGTCCAAGAAGGGCATGAGTACCTTTTGAGGGGGGGCTTTATCTGGATCTGCTGGGAAGTAGGCCAGCATTTTCTTGCCCTTCAACACCAATTTCTCTAAGCCCATTGCTTCGCCCATCCACCGGAGCTTCATGGAGTCTATCAAGTCAACGGCTTCGGTCGGCAATTGCCCAAACCGATCAACCAAACCATCAGAAAATGCCCGAAGGTCATCCTCAAGGGTCACTTGATTCAGTGCCTTGTATATGCTGAGTCGTTCCTCTACATCATTGATGTAATCGCTGGGTAACCGCAAGGCCATATCGGTGTCCAGCTGGCAATCTCTGCTTTGGCTTTCCCATCCCCCTTTGACATTGGCATACAAGGATTTGAATTCCTTGGTTTTGAGATCTTCCACGGCTTCAGCTAGCAATTTCTGGTAGGTGGCAAAGCCTAGGTCGTTGATGAAGCCACTTTGTTCAGCACCCAGCAAATCCCCTGCACCGCGTATCTCCAAATCCTGCATGGCAATCTTGAACCCTGACCCTAAGTCAGAAAACTGCTCAAGGGCTTGCAATCGTTTGCGGGATTCATCAGGGAGTCCACTCATAGGCGGGGCCATGAGGTAGCAAAAAGCTTTTTTGTTGGACCGGCCAACCCGTCCCCGAATCTGATGCAAGTCACTCAGGCCAAACATGTGTGCGTTGTTGATGAATATCGTGTTGGCATTAGGTACATCCAGGCCACTTTCTATAATGGTTGTGCTGACTAGGATGTCGTAGGTGCCCGCCATGAAATCCAAGAGGATGGTCTCTAGTTCAGTGCCCTTCATTTGTCCATGGCCAATGGCAATGTTTGCATCGGGGAGCAATCGCTGAAGCATGCCCGCAACTTCTTGGATATTCTGTATTCGGTTGTTGATGAAGAAGACTTGCCCACCACGTGACAGCTCGTATTGGATGCCATCCCTGATCAACGATTCTTGGAAGCCAACGACTTGCGTATCGATGGGTTGCCGATTGGCTGGAGGGGTTTTCATGACCGACAAATCTCTGGCTGCCATCAAGGAAAATTGCATGGTTCTTGGAATGGGGGTCGCAGTCAGGGTTAGTGTGTCCACGTTGACTTTGAGGGTCTTGAGCTTGTCCTTGATGTTGACACCAAATTTCTGCTCTTCATCCACAATCAAAAGCCCTAAGTCCTTGAAATGGACATCCTTGCTAACCAATTTATGGGTGCCAATTAAAATATCCACCTTGCCCATTGTCAGGTCAGCGAGAATGCGCTTGACGTCTTTGCTGCTTCGTGTCCGATTGAGGTATTCCACACGGACAGGGAACTGAGCCAAGCGTTTGGTGAAGGTGTTGTAGTGCTGGAAAGCCAGCAAGGTGGTTGGCACCAAGATGGCCACCTGCTTGCCATCAGTCACTGCTTTGAATGCTGCCCTGACGGCTAATTCAGTTTTGCCAAACCCCACATCGCCGCAAATCAATCGATCCATTGGGATGGGGTTCTCCATGTCAGATTTGATGTCAGCCGTTGCTTTTTCTTGATCAGGGGTGTCTTCAAACATGAAGGATGCCTCCAGTTCATGTTGCAGGTAGCTGTCTGGGGAGAAACTGAACCCCTTCGCTTCCTTTCGCTTGGCATAGAGAACAATCAGGTCATAGGCCATTTGCTTGACCCGGGTTTTGGTTTTTTTCTTGAGCTTCTGCCAGGCCGGTGACCCTAGCTTATGAAGCTTGGGCTCAAGGCCTTCTTTGGTTCTGAATTTTGAAATTTTATGCAAGCTGTGAATGCTCACATAAAGCAAGTCCCGGTCCTGGTACACCAGCTTGATGGCTTCTTGCATGTGACCGCCCACTTCGATGGTCTGTAAACCGCCAAATTTGCCGACACCGTGGTCAACATGAGCTACGAAATCCCCCACTTTCAAGGCATTGAGATCCTTCAATGTGATGGCTTCATCCTGATTTTTTCGCTTGTTCAGGATGAATCGCTGATGGCGTTCAAAGATTTGGTGGTCGCTGTACACCACCAAGTCATGGTCTTCCCACCCGCGATGCAAAGAGCCCTCCAGCCATTCAATCTCAAGGTCTTTCTCGCAGATGTCCTGAAAAATGGCCTCCAGTCGCTTGCGTTGACTGCCTTTGTCATGCATCATGATGGCATGTGATCCGGCCTGTCGATGCCCCTCCAAGGTGCTGGCCAATAAATTGAAATTTTTATTGAATGCCGGCTGCATTTGCAAGCCTAAGGCACCATCACCCTGAGCCTTTGATACAGCCAGTCCCTTGGTAGTAAGGCTGCCAGCAAAGCTATCAGCATTGAGGTACAGTTCATGGGGTTCAGCATGTTGCACCAGGGAATCCAGACCGAGGTAAGCCTCTTCTGCCATCTGGTACACCTTGTCAATCACTGTTGAGGTCATCGAAATGTCACCTACCCAAAGCAAGCAGTTGCTTCCGGCGTGATCCCACAGGCTTTCTCTTTGGGTGATTTGCTTGTCCTCTACATTGGCCACCAATTGCATGCTTTTCACGGCTTGGATGCTCAGCTGGCTGTCTACCGCAAAGGTTCGCAGGGAATCGACCTCATCGTCAAAGAATTCAATGCGATGGGGGTCATTTGATGCATAAGAAAAGACATCAACAATGCCTCCGCGAACAGCAAATTGCCCCGGTTCTGTTACAAAATCTACACGTTGGAAGTTCATGGCAAACAGTGATTCATTGAGCAAGTCTAGCCCAATATTCTCCCCACGAGTGATACGCAAACTCTGCCCTTTCAGGGTGGATTTGGTGATGACCTTTTCGCAAATGGCCTCAGGGTAGGTGATGACAATGAAGGGTTTGCTGTGCTGAAATTGTTGCAAAACCGCAGCGCGGCGTCCAATGTTGGCATTGTCAACCTGGTCAAGTTCTGCATAGGGACGCCGATAAGAGTCAGGAAAGAAGGCTACCTGTCTTGTGCCGAGCAACTTTTCCAAGTCATTGAAGGCGTAGGCTGCCTCTTCTTTGTTGCGAAGGACATGGATGATTTTTCGTTTGCTGACTTGCAGGGCTACGGCCGCTGCAACGGCATCAAACGAACCTCTGCTACCAACCAATGGAGCGACATCACCAGGCTTGAGCTTCGTCCAATGATTGACCCAAGAAAGAACCCTTGGATCGTTGATGTAGCGTTGGAGCAGCTGCGCTGTGGTCACGAACGATCCGCGCTGTGAATGAATGATTCAGCCTCAAGGACCATCGCAGTGGATCCCACAAAGTAGGCCACGCGCTGATGAAGCTCCTCAGGCTTGATGTCCATGATGCGTTGGTAGCCATCAGTGGCTCGGCCACCGGCTTGCTCGGTAATGAAGGCAAGGGGGTTGCATTCATACAGCAGGCGCAACTTGCCTTTAGGGCTTTTGGTTCCCGTAGGGTAAAGGTAAATGCCCCCTTTGAGCAAATTGCGATGCAAATCACTGACCAGAGAGCCAATGTAGCGAGAGGTGTATGGGCGACCAGAAGGCTCATCGAGTTCCTGGCAATATTTGATGTAACGCTTCACGCCTTCGGGGAAATGCACGTAGTTGCCTTCGTTGACGGAATAGATGCTGCCATTTTCTGGCACCTGAATCAAAGGGTGTGACAAGCAGAAGGTTCCAATGCTTGGGTCCAAGGTGAAGCCGTTCACCCCGTTGCCGGTTGTGAAAACCAACATCGTACTAGAGCCGTAAATCACATAACCTGCAGCCACTTGTTTGTTGCCAGGTTGCAGGAAGTCTTCCAGTTGCACAGGTTTGCCTAAGGGGCTAACCCGTTGGTAAATGCTGAAAATGGTACCTACAGAGACATTGACATCAACGTTGGAGCTGCCATCCAAGGGGTCCATCAACACCACATACTTGCTGTTGTTGTGTATGTCATCGTCAAAGGCGATAAAATCCTCCAGTTCTTCACTGCCAACGCCGCAGACTTCACCCATGCTTTTGAATGACTTCAAAAAGGTGTCATTCGCATAGATATCCATCTTCATTTGATGCTCACCTTGAACATTTTCTGATCCTGCATCGCCAAGAATATCAACCAATCCAGCTTTGTTGATTGTTCGATGTACCACCTTCGCTGCCAGTCGAATAGATGATAGAACTTGTGTCAGTCCACCATTGGCTTGCGGAAAGGCTTTTTGAGTTTCCACCAGGAATTCACCCATGGTGGCCGTGCGTTGTGAGGTCATGTTGCTTATGTCAGGGTTGCATCAAAGATAGGGTCTTATCGGAATGAAAATGGGTTGTTGTGTCGCACATATTCACAGGCTTTTTACAGGGCTATCATTCCCCCCTTACGTGGTAAATTGCAAGCATATCATGAGCCATTGGTCACTTTTTAAATTTGGTGGTGCATCCGTGAAGGATGCAGACGGTTTCCGCAATGCCGTTCGCCTGATTCAGGCTTATGGCCAGCGCGATCAGATCGTGGTCTTATCTGCCATGGGCAAAACAACCAACACTCTGGAGAGCTACCTCGATGCGCGTGATCAGGGTGATATCCGAGCCTCAGAGACGCTACTCAAGGACCTCGCGATGGCGCATGAGGATTGCTTGAAGGATCTAGGGATTTTGGATGACACGCTGATTGCTGAGCTCAAGGCCATTTGGCAGGGTTTGCGTGCTGTCAAAGTGGAGTGGTCCTATGGCGAACGTTATGATGCCACGGTGTCTGCAGGCGAATTGGCCTCAACTAAAATCATGGCAGCAGCCCTTGAACACGCTGGCTTGCCTTGCCATTGGCAAGATGTCAGGTCATGGATTCAGACCGACGGTAGGCACCGACGAGCCACAGTGAACTGGGCAACAACCCAAGCAGCCATTCATCAAGGATTGCAATCAGGTCTCTATGTCACGCAGGGTTTCATTGCGGGTGGACCCGACGGGCAAACCACCACGTTGGGGCGTGAAGGTTCCGATTACAGTGCGGCCATCATCGCCCATTGTCTCAAGGCAAAGACCTTGACCATTTGGAAAGATGTGCAAGGTGTCATGAGTGGTGACCCACAGCTTATTGATGATGTCACCTTGTTGAGTCAAATCCCTTACCAGGAAGCCATTGAATTGGCTTTTTACGGCGCATCAGTCATTCACCCAAAGACCATTCAGCCGATACAGCGCAATGGCAGTCAGCTGCATGTGCGGTCCTTCAAAGACCCAGAGCAACCCCATACGGTGATCGGTGATTTTAAAAAATTGAAGCCTGAAGTTCCCTGTTGGATTGAAGAGTCGGACCAGGTATTGATTGAAGTCAGCACCGATGACCTGAGCTTTTTGCAAGAAGAGCACTTGGCGCAGGTTTACCGAGTCTTTGCCGATTCAGGCGTCATGGTCAACCTGGCTCAGCATGCGGCTGTCAGTTCCCTATTTTGTGTGCGTTCTGACCGTGTGGCCATACCTGAGGCCTTTGAAGCATTGGATCAATCCTTCAATCTGACCATAGAGGAAGGCTTGGTCTTGACCACGGTCCGACGCCCTGATGAGGATGCTCACATGTGGTTGGCTGAGCGCGGTGAGGTGTTGTTGGAGCAGCACCACGGCGATGTGACGCAGGTCTTATTGCGACCATCTTGAAGTCCAAGCATTACCAACTGATAACCCCTGCATCTTTGCGCCAAATGATGGGCTTAAGCCCATGGTGGCACCCTGTGTTGTGGTTGCTTTTTCATGGGTTGAGATGGCATCGGCTCAATGCACTTTACGCAGATGTTGAGCCACTTGAAGGCAGGCCCTTTTTGCAGGCATTGCTGGATTGGAAAGGGACGAAGATTCAATGCCCAATTTCCCCCGATCAGGTCATGCCATCAACCGGTTCTTGCATCCTTTTAGCCAACCATCCCACGGGTGCATTGGATGGTCTGTCCTTGCTCCACCAAGTGCTGGCCTACCGATCGGACGTGAAAATCATGGGACAGTCTCACTTGAACCTGATTCCACCCCTGGAGCCTTGGTTGCTTCCCGTGCAGCCAATCAAAGGCCATGGCAACCCGCTTTATCAGTCGGGAAAATCCTTGAAAAAAGCCCAGCAATGGCTCAGGGACGGACATGTGGTCATTGCCTTTCCCGCAGCTGATATTGCTGCCTTGAACCTTGCATTTCGCATCAAAGAAAAACCCTGGTCAGTCGCCGCATTGCGATGGATTCAAGTGGGGGATGTCACGGTGATTCCCGTGGGTGTGAAGGCTGTGAATAGGCGGCGTTTTTACCTGTTTGCCTGGATGGGCAAAGGTGTGCGTCATGCTTTAGCTGTAGGTGAGTGGCTGGCAAACAAACGACCCGTTGCCATGGCCCTGAATCTAGGGGAGGCCATAGAACTCAATGAAGCCAGTGACATGAAGGCTTCAATCCTTGCCTTGCAGCAACAAAGTGATGCCTTGGCTCACCAAGTGTAGAAAGCGTAGGTAAGACCCACACGCAAACTCACAATGGCATCTGCAGATGGTCCCAATAACCCGCTAGCCTCTCCTTCCCAAGTGAAGCCTTCCAATCGGTCGCCAGGTACGGACCATGCGCCGCCCTCAATGAACGTGCTCCAGTGCTCACCGTGTCGGACCTTCCATCCGATGCCACCACCGAGCAGTGGACTGAAATTGGTGCCTTCATGAAAGACCACACCCAAGGGGTAGGGCACGTCGTCCACAAAGGTTGAGGAGCTGATTAGCAACCCCACATCACTAAACAGGTAGGGTGTGCTGGCATTGCGTCGCCAGTATTTGCCATAACGAGAGAGGTGGTAAGTCAATCGCATTTGTGTTTGCAGGTAACGGCTGTCAACGGACAAACCATCAAATAAGTTGTTGCCGTGATTGGCATTGTCAGCATGGATGGATCCAATGCCTATTTCACAGCCAAGGCCCCAGCGAGGCCCTGAGAAATAGCTCAAAGATGTTTGAAGGCTTGGGCGCAATTCCTGCAGCATGGCGTTGGGGTCAAAGGAGGCCATGTCACCAATGTGACTGGATGTGCCTGTTGACAGGGACCATGCAACGGATTGAAGGGAGCGTTGAGCGAATGTACCGAGGCTTAAAGCCACCAATGACAAGGTAAAAAGTGTTTGACGCATGGGCTAAAGATAAAGCGATTATTCAGTGACAGGGTAGGTGAGGATTTTTTTCAAAAGAATGCTTGCCATTCGGGGGAATGATTGCTCGCTCCAGCCAGCCACGTGGGGTGTGATCAGGGTTCGTGGATCGTTGCACATGGCCTTGAACCAATCGGGTTGATTGCGGAGGCCGAGCAACGACGCCTTTTCCAAATCAACCACATCCAGGAGAAGTCCTCTCAATTGATTCTCTTTAAGCAATTCCCAGGCATCCTGGCTTCGAACCACGGCACCACGGCTGCTGTTGATGATCAATGGATGTCTCTCACATTGACGCAAAAACCCCCCATCCACCATGGCATGGGTTTCCTTATTCAAGGGCAGATGAATGGAAAGGATGTCGGATCGTTGTTGCAGCTCAAGCAAGCTGACCTCTTCAACATAGGAGGGGCAATGACCTTGGCGATATTTGTCATGCGCTATCAGTTGGCAGCCAAAACCCTGGAGTCGTTCAGCAAAGGCAGAGCCCATGTGGCCATAACCGAGAATCCCCACCGTGGAACCGTGAATTTCCCATCCTGTGTTGCTTTCTCTATCCCAGAGTCCTTGTTTGACTTGTTCATGCGCCAATGCCACCTTGTGGGTGTGCGCTAACAACATGCCAACCAGGTGTTCACCCAAGGCGACGCGGTTGCCTTCAGGAGCGGCATAGCAGGTAATGCCCATCTTGGTGGCTGCAACAACGTCGATGTGCTCCAGGCCAGACCCTAAGCGCCCAATCCACTGAAGGGACGTCGCCTGTTGCAAGTGTTCATGGTTGATGGGAAGCCGGCCCCGGACAATGAGACCAACAGCCTCTGGCCAACGGGTTTTCAGGTCATCAATGCTGGCCTGATGGTGGTTTTCTACCTGATAGCCCGCTTGCATTAAGCCATGAATCAAGATGTCATGGCTAGGGTCTAGTGCAATGACAAGGCCTTTCATGTCAGAGCAATGCCTGGGCAATGGCAAAATAGATAGTCAAGCCCAGCACATCATTGGTGGTGGTGATGAATGGTCCGGTGGCCAATGCAGGATCGATGTCGTAGTAATTCAGGATCCATGGAACGGCTGTGCCAAACAAGCTAGCAAACAGAATGACTGCCATCAATGAGCTGCCAACCGTGGTGGCAAACATGATGTCCAATCCTGTCCCCCATGCATACAGGAAAATCGCCAGGGAGCAAATTGCGCCATTGATCAGGCCAATGCCTAGTTCGCGGCGCAGCCGCTCACCCAAATTTCTTTGGATGCTGTCATTGGCAATTGCCTGAACGACAATGGCTGATGATTGCACCCCCACATTGCCACCCATCGCCGCAATCAAGGGGATGAAAAAGATCAATTGAGGCCACAAACCCATTTCCGCTTCATTGCTGGAAATCACCCCAGAGGCAACAATGCCACCAATCAAACCAACCAAGAGCCAGGGTAAGCGCGCACGTGTCATTTCAAACAGGCTGTCATGGTATTCAACTTCTTCTGAAAGACCCGACATGAGCTGGTAGTTGCTGTCAGCTTCTTCTTGCAAGACATCAACGATGTCATCCAGTGTGATGCGGCCAAGTAGCTGTCCCATGTCATCCACCACAGGCATGACAAAGAGGTCATACTTGGTCATGGTGCGGGCAACT
>DFSH01000078.1:0-21974 GCA_002378565.1 Flavobacteriales bacterium UBA3442
GCAAACGGAATTCAACCAGGCTAAATTGAGCAACATCGGTCAGCAAATCAACCACAATGGGAAAACTGTTCAATTCATTCTGGTTGAACCCCAGGCAGGTCATGTGACAAAAGCAATCATTGGCATCCATCTCAGCAGCGGCAAACTAACCAGCTATGAGTCATGGAGCGAAAAAGATGGGCATCAACTGCTTCGTGTCAAGCAATCATCTGACCTAGCCATACCCCCTGTTGATGTCAAGTTTCTGCGTGCCGATCACCCCGAAAATTACCTGTTTACTGCGCCAAGGAGTTACCAGCTATGAGCCGCATTGATCGATACATTCTCAAAGCTTTTGTGACGGTCTTCCTCAAGACCCTCGGTATTTCCGTGTTCTTTTTGTTGATGCAAATGGTATGGAAGTACGTCGATGACCTTGCGGGAAAGGGAATTGACTGGCTATCCATCATGGAATTGGTGATGTACTGGTCGGTTTCAGTGTTGCCAATGGCCGTGCCAGTGGCGGTTTTGTTTGCAGGCATCATGACCTATGGTGATCTCGCTGAATCCAATGAGTTGGCTGCTGCTAAATCAGGTGGCTCATCCTTTTACCGCATGCTGAGGCCTGCTGTACTGGCGAGTTCCATCATTGCAGTCGGCATGTTTTATGTCAGCAACAACTTGATCCCTGTGGCCAACTTCAAGGGAGAAAACCTGTTGCTGAATATTGCCAAGCAAAAACCAACGTTCAATCTCAGTCCAGGGGTTTTTTATGGAGGTATTTCTGGGTACAGCATCAAGATTGGGCAAAAAACAGGGTCCACGATCCACGATATCATGATCTACCGACACCAAGAAAGGGGTGATGGGAATCTAAGCATGATCACAGCCCCTTTGGGCGAATTGAACTATGTATCGGGCTCCCCTTGGATGGAGCTCAATCTCTTCGATGGCCACAGTTATGAGGAACAAAAAAACCAAAAAAATAAAGCTTACGATCCCTATGTGGAAAGTGACTTCAAGCACATGGTTTTGCGATTCAACATGCGGGATTTTCAAGTAGACAACCTTTATGCCGTCAACCGAAGTGATGAGTTCAACATGCTGAACATCAATCAGCTAGCGGCAGCAATCAAAGAGTTAAAAAAGTCTTACGCTTACAGGAAGTCAGAGGTTTCAACCATCATGCATCACAAATTTTACGGTTGGGAGTACGCGAAAACAGACAGTGTCCCACTGCTAGCCATAGACCTCATGGTTGCCAATCGACTGAAGGGACATCATCGCTACCGTGCAGTGAACAATGGCATTCACTTGATGCAATCCAACAAGGAGTACATGCAACAAGTCTCATCTGAGTACAGATGGCGGGACAACCTTGCCGCAAGGCATTACCTAGAATGGCACAAGAAGTTCGCCATTGCAATGGCCTGCATCCTCTTGTTCTTCATCGGAGCGCCTCTGGGTGCCATCATTCAAAAAGGGGGATTTGGCCTGCCATTTGTGATCTCTGTTTTGCTGTTTTTAACCCATTATGTTCTAACCATGGTGTTTGAGAAAATGGGGCGAGATTGGGTGATTGATCCTTTTTGGGCCATTTGGATGCCCAATTTACTCTTGCTACCAATAGCCCTGTGGATGACGCATTGGGCGGCCAATGATGCCTCTACTCATAGCTTTGTTAAACTCAGCAGACTGCCGCGATGGCTGTACAGCAAGTTGAGCCCTGACTCATGAACATCCTTCATCTCTGCAATAAATTCCCTTTTCCTGGTCGCGATGGAAGCAGCATTGCCATGGAGAGCTTGATTCGCCTAGAGGGATTGCTGGGTCACCGTATCCATGTGTTGGCATTGAACACGGACAAGCACTATGTAGACAGCCCTAAGCAGCCAACGCATGTTGCAGAGCTTGATGCGCCAAGTCTGTCAATTGTGCCTAGCATGAACAATTTTTTCAAGACCAAACATTGGCAATGCAGCTACTTTGCCAGCCGCTTCTACCAAACCGCTATTGCCGCATCCATTGAGAAAGCCAGTCGGTCTGCTGATCTCACAGTCATTGACAGCCTCTTCATGGCGGTCTATCGGAAGCACATCCATGGACCTGTTTTGCTGCGATGCCACAACATTGAACATCAAATTTGGGAGGAAACCTTGAAGCACAAGTCCCTCAAGGGAATGGCCTACGCCTGGGAGGTGAAACGATTGAAAACATGGGAGAATGAGTTGCTCTCAAGTATGCCAACACTCGCTATCAGCGAAGAAGACGCCGACTACATCCGTTCAAATGGAGGGAGATGCACGGTGATTCCAAGTACTTGGTCTGACTTGCAGTGGTCTCTTTCAGGTGCCTCTTCCCCCTCCGTTTACCATTTAGGCGCCATGGACTGGGAGCCAAACATCAAGGGCATGCAATGGCTGATGGATGAGGTATTGCCCCACCTGTCAACTGTTGATTTGCATGTACTCAGCAAGACACAGCCACCTGCATTCAATCAACTCCCCAAAGGCATCACGTGGACTAAAGAGCATGTGGCTGACAATTGGTTTGACGACCACGGCATCTTCATTGCGCCCATCCTTAGTGGTTCAGGCATGCGCATCAAAATCCTTGAGGCTATGGCCCGAGGCAAAGCCGTGGTAACCACCCCCATTGGCGCCGCTGGTATCAAGGCCATAGCAGGCAAGCATTTGATGGTTGCCCATTCAGCTGAAGCCTTTGCCGTTGCCATGGAAGATTTGCAACAAGATGAAGGCATGCGACTGGCCTTGGGACAAGCCGCTCGGCTGCATGCCATGACCCATTTCCTAGACAATGTGCATTTGAAGGGTCTAGATCAAGCTTTAACTGCAGCAAGCCATGGATAGCCTACTGATTGCCTGCACCTTGACCCTGTTGGTGCCTTATGTTCTATTCCCTCAATTCATGCGTTGGCTAGCCCCGGGCAATCCAGAACCGACCGATTTGACTGACCCAAACGAGTGGCCCACCGTTGACATTCTATTTGCTGCCTACAATGAGGTTGCAGTGCTTGACAGGAAATTGCAATCCATGCTCGATGTGGACTACCCCATGGACAAGTTGCGAATTTTGGTTGGATCCGACTGCAGCGACGATGGCAGCGAGGAAATCCTTGAATCCTTCGCACAAAAACATGACAACCTTCAATGGGTTCCCATGAGCAAGCGTTCCGGCAAATCTGCCATCATCAACCATCTGGTTAACCTGTCTAAGGGTGATGTGATCATTGGCACGGATGCCAACATCTTCTTTGACCGCCAAGCAGTGAAGGCAATGGTTCGGGCCATGATGAGCGATTCAGCCATTGACATGGTTGGAGGCCGCTTGGTTTACCATGGCATGCGTCAGGCTCCTGAGACCGGCGGCATTGCAATGGAGGAAAAGTCTTATGTCGATTGGGAGAATCAACTGAAATCACGCGAAGGCAGACTCTTTGGAACTGCTATGGGTGTGGAAGGTGGTTGCTATGCTATCCGTCGCAGCGCCTTTGTTCACATACCCCATGGCACGTTGATGGAAGATTTTTTCGAAACCATGACATGCCTTAAGCGTGGCAGGAAGGTGGTGATGGCAATGGATGCTATTTGCTCAGAGGATGTCTCCCATGATGCCACATTGGAATTCAAACGAAAGATTCGCATCTCGCAGGGTAATTGGCAAAATCTTGTGCGTTTCTGGCCTGTGCTATTCACCAAGACATTCCCTTTAGGCATGGTTTTCCTTTGTCATAAGGTACTCCGTTGGCTCAGTCCTTTTGTTGCGCTGGTAGCGTGGGGACACTTGATCACCATCAATGCATGGTGGTTGACGGCAATCCTTGTCGTTATCCCCCATGAAACATTGCCCTCATGGCTTATCCAAGGGATGGGTCCAATGGCAAAATTGCATCGTTCATTTTCCCACTTTGTGCAAATGCACATCGCTTTGCTTGCAGGCTTTTTCAGGTACCTTCGCAGACGAGAAACGGGAGTTTGGCAACCCACTACACGACGTACCCATGAGTGAAAGCATGTTGAGCAGCATTGAATCGGCCCTGGAAGATCTTGCGCAAGGAAAAATGGTCATTGTTGTCGATGATGAAAATCGTGAAAACGAAGGTGACTTAGTGGCTGTTGCAGAAACCATCACGGCTGAAAGCATCAATTTCATGGTCACCCATGCCAGAGGTTTGATCTGCGCTCCCCTACCGGACGATCGCTGTGACGCCCTCGGATTGCATCAAATGGTACCCAACAACACAGACCCTCATCAAACGGCATTCACCATCAGTGTAGACCTTCGTGGTGGTGGCGTGACAACGGGGATTTCTGCTGCTGACCGTGCAGCAACCCTTCGCGCCTTGGTTGATGAAAGCAAGCAGCCTGCAGATTTTAGTCGACCTGGTCACGTTTTCCCGCTCAGGGCAAGACCCGGTGGTGTGCTTCGCCGTGCAGGGCACACAGAAGCAGCCATTGATTTGGCCCGATTAGCAGGCAAGTCACCTGTTGGCGTTATTGTGGAAATACTGAACCCTGATGGCAGCATGGCTCGGCTGCCAGAACTCATTGCCATGGGGCAAAGACATGACTTGAAAATCATCTCTATCGAGCAATTGATTGCTTTTCGGATGAAGAGGGAATCATTGATTGTTTTGCTAGACAGTTTCCCTTACCAATCTGCTGAGGGTGACTTCACCGCCCACGTTTTCAAGCAAACCACATCCAATCAAGTGCATGTGGCCTTCACAATGGGGGCATGGGGGGAAGATGACGATGTCTTGGTTCGCGTACAAAGTGGTGACCCACGCAGATCCATCATGGATGAGATGGCGCCTGATTACCAGCAGCGATCAACTTACCACAAAGCAATGAAAACCATTGCTGAGGCATGTCGCGGGGTTTTGGTTTGCCTGAACCAGCGACCTGAAGACCCAAGCTTACTCGATGCCATTGTCCACTACAATGAGAACAAGCAGCCGCTGACTGGCATGAGCAAGGATCCCTTGGATTATGGTGTGGGAGCACAAATCCTTCACCACCTGGCGGTTCACCGGATCATTTTAATGACCAACCACCCAATGAAACGCATTGGCATTGAGGGCTATGATCTCAACATCGTTGGCAACCACGCGTTTTCCACCAAGGTATAGGTGATGGAAAAGGGGCCATTGACATTAGCCATTGAGAGCAGCTGTGATGACACAGCAGCAGCTGTTTTGCATGGCCTGGAGGTGAAATCCAATGTCCGCCATAGCCAGCTTGATCACCATGCCTTTGGTGGCGTTGTTCCAGAAATTGCTTCAAGAAAGCATGGTCAGTTAATCAGCGCCGTCGTGAACCAAGCATTGATTGATGCTCAGGTCGATAAAGCTGACCTGACAGCCATTGCCGTGACACAGGGACCTGGCCTACTGGGGTCGCTTCTGGTTGGCCACAGCTTTGCTAAATCCATGGCGCTAGCATTGAATCTGCCATTGATCAATGTTCATCACATGAAGGCCCATGTCCTTGCCCATTTCCTGGTGGAAGACGGTGTGCAGTCGCGCTCAAGCATCTCCTTCCCGTTCCTATGTCTCACCGTATCTGGTGGTCATAGCCAAATTGTTCGCGTGGATGATTGGAATGCCTTCACCATCCTTGGTGAGACCTTGGATGATGCCGTAGGGGAAGCTTTTGACAAGGCTGCCAAGCTGCTTTCCCTGCCCTACCCCGGCGGTCCAGAAATCGATACTTTGGCACAGCAAGGCAAGGCAAGGTTTAAATTTGCTACCGTGAAGATACCAGGGCTTGACATGAGTTTCAGCGGGTTAAAAACCTCTTTCATTCAAGTCATGCAACGCCACCAACAATTGCATCCGAACACCTTAATTGATGATTTACCCGACTGGTGTGCATCTATCCAAAAGGCGCTGATTAGCCCATTGATTCAACGCACAACAATGGCCATGAAGCAAGAAGGGTTGCGTGATATCGCCATTGCTGGCGGTGTTGCTGCGAACAGTCATCTCAGGTCTTCATTGACAGATGTTGCTAAACACAGCGGATGGTCCCTGCACTTACCTCCTCTCTCCTACACCTCCGACAATGCAGCCATGGTAGGCGCCGCAGCCCATTTCGCATTGCAAAATGATCAAATCGATCACGTTTCTAGTTCTGCAAAAGCAAGAATTCCAATCGATGCTTGACGCGAGCCAATGCCACCACCTATGGGGTTCAACATCTGACGACGGCACGGTTGTCATTGATCCTGATGATGCGCAACATGCCATCAAGTCCCTTCGGTTGAAGTCGGGTGATCATGTCGTGGTACTTGACGGCTCTGGAACTGCCACCTATTGTGAACTGATCAGCTTGTCACGAAAGGTCGTGACAGGTAAACGCTGTCATTCACTACCAGATTACGGCAAGGTTGCAGGTGACCTTCACATTGCCATGGCACCAACCAAGCAAATGGACCGCATGCACCTGTTCATTGAAAAGGCCATTGAAATGGGTGTACATGCCATCACACCCTTGATTTGTTTCCATTCCGAGCGAAGGCATGTGCCAATCAATCGAATCCTTCGTGTGGCAAGGGCTGCTTGCAAGCAAAGCCATAAAGGGCATATGCCAACCATTCATGAGGCCATACCCTTCAACAAATTTATACAGCAGCATGACGAGAGTCGAAGGCTTGCCATGGCTATTTGCCTAGGGTATCGTCAGGATTGGGGCACTTGGCTACAATCAGACAAGGCGACAACCCTATTGATTGGCCCTGAGGGTGACTTCAGTGATGATGAGTGGGAATTGGCCAACAAACAAGGCGCAGATGCAGTTTCATTGGGTGACCATCGCTTGCGAACAGAGACTGCTGGGCTGTTAGCGGTCGCTCAATATGCAGGCAAGTTCTCTGATAGCTAAGCATTGAAGGCCAAGCGGTCTTCAATGTCAATGGATTGGATGAACTGCTTGGTTGCTTCCATGTCAACAGCTAAGATGCCATCACCGGAAGCCGGTTGAACGGCATCCATGAATGCATCCCTCAAGTCCTTGATGATTGGACTCATCAAACCACTATTCAGACCATGAGCACGCATGGCAGCCAAGAATTCCATTGATAAAATGGTCCAAGTGTTGTTCAAAATTTCAAGGGCATCTGTGGAAGCATTTGCCCCCATACTGACATGGTCTTCTTGACCTGCGCTGGAGTCAATGCTGTCTGTTGAAGCTGGAACTGAACGCTGTTTGCTTCTAGAAACCAGAGCTGCTGCAGAATACTGAAGGATCATGTACCCACTTTCCGTTCCAGCATTAGCAGCTAAAAACGGAGGAAGTCCCCGTTTGCCAAGCATCAATTGGTTGATTCGGCGTTCAGAAATGCTCCCCCACTCTGCAAGGGCCAATTTTCCGTAGTCCATCGCCATGGCAAGTGGTTGTCCATGGAAATTGCCCGCGCTGAGGATAGCATCCTCAAAAACGGTGGGGTTATCAGTCACAGACTCTCCTTCATCAAGCAGGATCTTCTCAATGTGCAGCCAGGCATCATTGGATGCCCCGTGAACCTGAGGCATGCAGCGAAATGAATACGGGTCCTGCACATGCTTGGTCGCAACTTGAAAGTCAGCAGCTCCAAGGGTGAATTCCAGCACGCGGTTGGCCACAAACGCTTGGCCAGCTTGTTTCCTTACCTGGTGAATACCTGGCTGAAAGGGTGCTGAACTGCCTTCATAGGCTAGAGCAGATGCTGAGCCAATCAAATCAGCCCAATAAGAAACACGCTGGGCTTCCATGGCTACATACAAACCATTAGCAAGCATGAATTGCGTGCCATTGATCAAGGCTAAGCCCTCTTTGGCTTCAAGCACAATGGGTGAAATCCCCACTTGTGACAAAGCCTTTGATGCATCCATAATTTCTGTGCCCACGTTGACCTTGGACTCCCCAATCAAGGGAAGGCATAGATGGGACAATGGCGCCAAGTCACCCGATGCGCCAAGAGATCCAATTTGTGGCACAACAGGCAAAACATCAGCATGGTACAAGGCCAGCAGTTGATCAATCAATACCGGACGGATGCCTGAAAACCCTTGAGCCAGTGATTTTGCCTTTGCAACCAGCATCAAACGCACGATGGCATCATTGGAATTGGGCCCTGTACCTGCAGCATGGCTGCGAAGTAAGTTGACCTGAAGGTCTTGCAATTCCTCATGGGGAATGGCTGTGGTACACAAAGACCCGAAGCCCGTATTGATGCCATAAACCGCCTGCCCTTGATTCAAGACCTTGAGCATGTTGCTATGGCTTTGCTGAACACGGTGCCTGGACTCCTTATCAAAATCAATGGTAGCAATGCCTGAGGCAATGGTTGCCCAATCTTCAAGTTGCCAAGCCTGGCTAAGGGTTAACTGTTTCATTCAAAGGAATATCAAGGTTTCAATTGTTCAATGGCCGCTGCAATGGAAAGGTTTGTTTGCGTTCCGTCTGCTAAATGCTTGAGAACGACACGAGATTCAGCAGCTTCACGCTCCCCTGCGTAGATGACCCAAGGGATTTGTCGCTGCTCCGCATAGGCAAATTGCTTTTTCATCTTTGCTGAATCTGGATAAAAGTCTGCGTCAATACCCGCTTCACGCAGGGCCATGCACGTTTTGAAAGCATATTCAGCATCTGATTGATTTAGCACCAGCACTTGCGGGCATGAAACAATGCCATCAGGCATTTGACCCAACTCCTCCAAGCTCATGATGATGCGATCCAAACCAAAGCTGATACCAACACCCGACAGGCCTTCTTTGCCAAAGATGCCTGTGAGGTTATCATAACGCCCACCACCACCAACTGATCCCATGTCAAGCCCAACGGGGTTAACTTCCAGGATACAACCGGTGTAATAATTCAATCCTCGGGCCAATGAGATGTCCAATGAAACCTTAATGTTTGAATTGATGTGTTGAAGGATAAACCTCAGGTCCTCAATGCCTTTCAGTCCCATTTCTGACCCTTCAAACCAACCATCCAAGGCCGTCAAACTTTCATCCATGCTTCGAGCTGGAATAAGGGCTGGTGACAATTTCTTGATGGCATCATCACTGAACCCACGGTCTTTCAATTCAGCCACGACACCCTCCTGCCCAATCTTGTCCAATTTATCCAAGGCAACAGTGAACTCTGTCAAGCGATCACCCACTCCAGCCATTTCAGCAATCCCCGAAAGGATACCTCGGTGGTTCAATCGAATAACCACAGCCAAGTTCAAGGCTTCAAAGACCTCAGCGTAGAGATTGACCAATTCAACCTCTTGCCACAGTGACTGACTACCCACCACATCTGCATCGCATTGGTAAAACTCTCTGAATCGACCTTTCTGCGGCTTGTCAGCGCGCCAAACTGGCTGAATCTGGTATCGCTTGAAAGGCATGGGAAGCTGGCCAAAATTCTCCACGACATAGCGCGCAAAAGGAACGGTCAAATCATAGCGCAACGCCTTATCAATGATGTCTGATGCTTTAGGCGTTGCCCCTTCTGCTACAGAGCGCATGAAGTTGCCCGACTTAAGCAGCTTGAAAATCAAGCGATCTCCCTCTTCTCCATACTTGCCCATCAGGGTCTCTGACAGTTCAAAACTTGGTGTCTCTAGCGGGGCATAACCATAGCGCTTGAACGCACTTTGTATCACGGATGTCACATGGTGACGCTTCGCTAACTCTCTGGCATTGAAGTCCCTGGTTCCTTTTGGCGTGCGTGCTTTCATTTCATCAATTTCTTGTATTTGAACTTCCTTGGCTCCAGACCACCGCCAAGGCGTTTTTTGCGATTGGCTTCATAGTCAGAGAACGATCCTTCAAAATAATAAACCTCTGAATCACCTTCAAAAGCTAAGATATGCGTGCAAACCCTGTCCATGAACCAACGATCATGCGAGATGATAACTGCACAACCAGCAAATGCCTCTAAGCCCTCCTCCAAAGAGCGAAGGGTGTTGATATCAAGGTCGTTGGTGGGCTCATCCAAGAGCAGCACGTTGCCGCCTTCTTTCAAAGCCATAGCCAGGTGCAAGCGGTTGCGCTCTCCGCCAGATAGAATGCCAATTTTTTTGCCTTGATCTGGGCCTGTGAAATTGAATCGAGACAAATAGGCCCGAACATTCATGGTTTGATTGCCCAATTCAAAGTGCTCAGCGCCATCACCAACAAGCTCAAACAAGGTTTTTTCAGGTGCCATGGATTCATGACTCTGATCCACATAGGAGATTTTTACCGTTTCACCTGTGATGAATTTTCCTGAATCCGGCGTCAACTGATCCATGATCATGCGGAAGATGGTGGTTTTACCCGCACCGTTTGGTCCAATGATGCCAACAATCCCAGCTGGCGGCAGCTTGAAGTTCAAGTTGTCGTACAACAACTTTTCGCCAAACTGTTTAGCAACTGACTGTGCTTCAATCACTTCATTGCCCAATCGAGGGCCGTTTGGAATGAACATGTCAAGACCTTTGGCCTTTTCATGCTGCTCTTCACCCAATAATTTCTCATAGTTGTTGAGTCTTGCTTTGCTTTTTGCCTGCCTGCCCTTGGGATTCATGCGCACCCACTCCAATTCCTTCTCCAAAGTCCTTCGTCGCTTGGAAACCTGCTTCTCCTCCTGCGCCATTCGCTTGGTCTTCTGGTCCAACCATGAGGTGTAATTCCCTTTGTATGGGATGCCTTCACCGCGATCCAACTCCAAAATCCATCCCGCTACATTGTCCAAAAAGTAACGATCGTGTGTCACAGCAATCACCGTACCGCTGTATTGTTGCAAATGGTGCTCTAGCCATAGAATAGACTCCGCATCCAAGTGGTTGGTTGGCTCATCCAATAATAAAATGTCTGGATTTTGAAGCAGCAAGCGACAAAGGGCCACACGGCGCCTTTCACCACCTGACAACACAGCAATGGAGCTGTCCGGCGGCGGGCACTGAAGAGCGTCCATGGCACGGTCCAGTACGGTATCTAATTCCCAAGCATTGCTTGCGTCAATGCGATCCTGAAGCTCAGCCTGACGGGCCATCATCTTCTCCATTTTCTCTGCATCCTCATAATTCTCAGGCAATGCAAAGTCTTCATTGATTTGGTTGTACTCCTCAAGCAGGGCCGTGGTCTCAGCCATGCCCTCCTTGACAATCTCCAACACTGTCTTGCTTTCATCCAATTGCGGTTCTTGCTCGAGGTAACCCACAGAGTAACCGGGGGAAAAAGCCACATCTCCGCGGTAGCTTTGGTCAATGCCAGCAATGATTTTTAACAAGGTTGACTTACCTGATCCATTGAGGCCCAGGATGCCAATTTTTGCGCCATAGAAGAAGCTCAAGTAGATATCCTTCAGGATGGCTTTGTTGTTATGTGGGAGGATCTTAGAGACCCCCGACATGGAGAAAATGATTTGCTTATCGTCTGACATGAATGTGCGTTATTATCCTACAAAGATGAGGGTTTCCACGGCATAGTTATTGTAATTTCCGTGCCCCATGCAAAAGTCGCTGATATTTTCCCTTTTCCTTCTAGCAAGCCACCTTTCTTGGGGTCAAAACCTTGTACAATACCAAGGCGTCATTGTGGAAGACCGGAGCATGGAACCGCTCCCCTACGTGGCCATTGTGAATGCTCGGACGGAAGCAGCACAAGTCACTGACTCAAAGGGTCGATTTGCCCTGGAAGCCATTGAAGGCGACACCTTGGTTTTTTCACGGCCTGGGTTTTCATTCAGTTACCGATCTGCTGTAGCCAATGACTCCGTTCGCATCATCCTACAGACGCAAAACTTCCTGCTGAACGAGGTCAGTGTCACCGCCTACAAACTCACGTCAAACATGCCAAAAGCCATGAAGGTGGACAAGGCCGAAAGACCTTCTGGCGCTGACATTTACGTCCCAAACAGTGTCAAGCCAACAATGGCCAACCCCATTGATTTTTTGTACGATCAGTTTGGTAATCGACCTAGGCAAATTCGAGAGCTTCAGGCCATACTAGACAGCGAACGATTCAGAGACCGGCTCAGCAAGAGTCACAACCGCCATGCACTGTTTGAACTGACAGGCATGCCGGCATCTGAGGTTGAAGCCTTCCTGTTGTTTTGCCGCTACAACCAAAGCGACATCAGAGATGCCAGTGACTATGACCTCCTAGTCAGCTTATTGCTGTGCTACCAAGATTATGAATCGGTTCAGTCAGGCAATGACTGATTGCATGCTTGTTTAACCGTCAGCTGAATCAGCGGCTGTAGTTGGGTGACTCCCTGGTGATGGTGACATCGTGCGGATGGCTCTCATTGACACCTGCCGCCGTGATGCGTACAAAGCGTGCATCATTCTTCAAGGTTAAAATATCCTTTGCGCCACAGTACCCCATCCCAGCCCTAAGGCCACCAATGAATTGGTACATGACTTCATGCATCTCACCTTTGTAAGGAACTCGGCCAACAATGCCCTCAGGCACAAGCTTTTTGATGTCATCTTCCACATCTTGGAAGTAACGGTCCTTTGATCCATCCTGCATCGCCTCAACGGAACCCATGCCACGGTATGATTTGTAACGTCGCCCATCAAGAATGATCGCTTCTCCTGGCGACTCTTTGGTTCCGGCCAACAAGGACCCCAACATCACAGAGTCTGCACCTGCAGCAATGGCCTTCACAATATCACCTGTGTAGCGAATACCACCATCAGCAATGACGGGGACACCCGAGCCTTTGATAGCCTCTGCAACTGCCATAACAGCACTCAATTGAGGCACGCCTACGCCTGCTACAACCCTTGTCGTACAAATACTACCCGGACCAATACCAACTTTCACGGCATCCGCTCCAGCATCAACCAAATACTTGGCGGCTTCTGCTGTGGCAATGTTGCCGACAACCACATCCAAGGACGGAAAAGCTGCTTTGACTTTTTTCAACACTTTGACCACGCCTGCTGTGTGACCATGCGCTGTGTCTATAACAATGGCGTCTACATGAGCGGCCACAAGTGCTGAAACCCTAACAAGGACGTCAGCTGTAACGCCAACGGCAGCTGCCACGCGCAACCGACCAAACGTGTCCTTGTTGCTGTTGGGCTTGTTGCGCTTGTTAGAAATATCTCGGTAGGTAATCAAACCCAACAACTCATTGTTGTCATTGACAACAGGGAGCTTTTCAATTTTGTTTGCCTGAAGCAACCCCTCTGCCTCTTCCATGCTGGTGTCAACCGATGCGGTGATTAAGCCACTATTCGTCATCACATCTGCAATCTGCTTTTGCGTATTGGATTCAAAGCGGAGATCTCTGTTGGTAACAATACCAATCAATTGCTTTGATGCGTTGATGATGGGAATGCCACCAATGCGGTACTCGGTCATCAAGCGATTGGCATCTTCCACCGTGGCGTCCTTGCTAAGGGTCACGGGATCTTGAATCATACCTGACTCTGCGCGTTTCACTTTACGGACCTCCATGGCTTGTCGTTCCGTACTCATGTTCTTGTGCAGCACCCCAATGCCGCCTTCCTGTGCCATGGCGATAGCCATAGCAGATTCTGTTACAGTGTCCATGGCAGAGGAGACCACAGGGGTCTTGAGGGCAATGTTGCGAGTGAATTGAGTGGTTACCTGAACATCCTTAGGGAGGGTATCACTGTAAGCCGGGATAAGGAGGACGTCATCGTAGGTGAGGTATTCACCTGTGACTTTGGATGAAATGGGTGCCATGTGCAATTGCTTCTGAATTGCGCCCAAAATTACGAAAAAAGCCGCCCATTTACATGAGCGGCTTCGGTTAAGTTGTTCAAGGCATCACTTTTTCCTGAAATAGAGCGTGATGCTGCCTTTCTTTTCAATCAACACACCTTGCACGGAATTGAAGGTTAAATGGTAGACATAAGCACCCGTTGGCACAAAGTCGCCGTTCACCGTTCCATCCCACCCTTGATTTTCGTCCTTGGTTGAGAAGACCATGTTCCCCCAGCGATCAAAAATATCAAGCTGGTATTTCTTCACTGCCACATAAGAGTGTGACGGTTTCCATGTCCGATTCTCGACCACATTTGAAATGGGGTTGAAGGACGTTGGGATGAATACGCGTGGTTCATGCTCAGCACAGGCCTTGTTGGATGCGCTGCGGAATTCTGTGCCATCTGCATCACGGAATGCCAGAGGGTTATTTGCTTCAAGTGCAACAACTTTATAGCAGAAGAAGCCACTGTTATCCCCCATGGGTCTGACATTGTCAGTGAAAATAGTATCACTGGTAGAGGTCAGGTAAGTGAATCCGCCAAAAGGCCCTTCCGAACGGTAGATCTCATAGGATCCAACCACACCCATGTAGTCAAGGTAGTGATTCCATTTCAACACATTGGTTAAATTGTCATTGCCTTCAACCTCTAGCAAGACATTGGTGCCAATGTTGCTTGCTGTATCAATGCCTCCACAACTGTCCGTTGCCACAACGCGGTACCTGTATCGGTAGTTGTTTGGGTCAGCTGTAACGTCAATGAATCGAATCTCCCATGGTGCCATCACTGGCTTAGGTATCAACCCTAAGGACGTGAAGCTTGATGTGAAATTGTCAGATCGCTGAATATCATAGTGGATGACGTCTGCATCCCTGTCAATGAATACCACTGTCTCAATGCTGTTGTCGCTGCGTACATGCGCCTTAGCGAGGTACATCAACCTTGAACGCTGCAAAGAAAGCCCATTGAAGCACTTGTCATTGGAACGGCTTGACAAG
Organism: Flavobacteriales bacterium UBA3442; assembly: GCA_002378565.1. Taxonomy (GTDB): domain Bacteria; phylum Bacteroidota; class Bacteroidia; order Flavobacteriales; family Schleiferiaceae; genus TMED14. The sequence goes on from DFSH01000078.1 coordinate 14,706, forward strand.
CTGCTTGATGTATCAATGGCTCGAATGTAGAAGCAGTAATCCCATCCAGCAATGATGTTTTTGGTGCGGTAAGTGGTGTCGCTGCCATTGTTGGTATTGAAGAGAACGCCAAACTGTGTCGTGCCACCGGGTGGCGTCACATCGGCCATGATGCGATACTCTTTCACGCCGCCAGTCCAGCCACGGTATCCATTCCATCGCATGCGAAGCTCACCATCACACGGATCTGAATTCTCTGTCAAAAGAATGTTGTTGTGTGCTGAGACCAACAAGTCCGAGGATTGATTGCCACAGCTGTCCGTTGAAATCACCTTGTAGCGATCCACCATGGTGTTGGGAGTGACCCCGGGAATGGGATAAGGCATCAAGGTGCCTACAGGGACAGTCGCAATGGACTGCCATGCTGTTGAAGCTACATCGTACTTCAGTAACTCATACTCAATAATGTCAGTGTTCGTGGCAGCTTGCCATGAGATGGTCGCTGTGCCACCAACAACTGTCAACGAGTCAATCACAATGACATCGCTGTTGTTCATGTCAGAGAAGAATCCACCATCGATGGTCGACTCACAGGCGCCAGCGATACGAATCTGGTACTCTAGAGACTCGCCACAGACATTAACGGTGTCACGGTAGGTGGTGTCAGTCGTGTTGCCAAGGTTTGACCAAGCTCCTGTCAATGGCCTACGCCATACCTCGTAGGTGCTAGCGGAACTGTTTCCATGGTTCCAGTTCAATAAGGCCACAGAGCTCGCCGTTGGAGGAATTGGCGTTACCGTTAAACCAATGCTCCGAATGGTATCCGATGTGATCGACGTATAGCTACATCCACCAATGGTGCGGATGTAATAATAATTGCTTCCACCAGGGTTCGGGGTTGCGTGATTGTAGGTTGTTGCACTGTAGTTGGCAATGGTGTCAATGGCTGTGAATGGTGCCGTTGCATTGATGCCATGAAACACCACATAGGAGTCGTAATTCATGCCCGTATCGATGGGCGGTACCCAGGTGATATCAATGGATCCATCTGGCTGAACCGACACACAAGAGTTACTCATGTCAGGTGGAATCGGAATAGTTGAAACCACATTGATGACCACAGAGGCCACTGAAATGGCTGGAGCTGGGCAGAAATTGTCCTGCATTCTAAGGGCAAAAACGTACTTATTGGTTGGTGACCCGCAAGAATTGGTCTGATAGGAAATGTGATCACAATTGGTCTCCCAGTAAAAGGAAATCTCATTGTTCAAGGTGTTGGTGTAGGTTGTTTGAGGTGACTTGGGTGTCACTGTCGCGCAAGGCGGATTCAAGCAGCCTGCTAGTGGGTTACTCAATGGCACACCCAATTGGCCACCTGAGGGAGCAAATTCAATCGTTTGCGGCAAGAAATTGGGCAAAAGCTGTGGATCCTGAGACACAATATCAAATTTGATGATCTCACCAGCAAATACCGTGGTTTCCCAATACAAGGTGTCGCCAGCTAAAACAACAGGAACCAACTGTGGAAAGGTAGGAATGTTGTTTATTTGGACAGTTGGCGGCGAATTGAATCCACAATCGGTTCGAAGGATTACAGGGATGTCACGGTACACTTCTGCAATGCGCTGATTGCAACGGTACGAAGTCACCTTAACGCAGGTTGCAAAAGAACCTGCTGCCGATGGCGTGAAGGTGATGGCACCAGTTTGATTATTGAATGCCACTGTGTTTCCGCCGTTAGGCAAAGGGTTATTGTAACTGTATGGCGAACTAAAGGTCGCATTGGTCGTGTAATTGGTAGTCACGGGGTAAGCCCAGTCATACACAATGGAATCCAGGTCATTGTCAAAAGCATTGTGCGCATAAGTGTACTCATAGCCTGAGCAAATAACCGTTTTGGGTGGCTCCAAGAAACGGGGAGAATTGTCATAACAGGTGCTCGCATTCTGCGGCACGCCAGCGATAGTATACGGGAACATGAAGGCCCTCAACGTGTAGGAACTACTACCTGTTAAGTTAGTGATGCTGGGACGACAGCAATCCGTAAAGGTGTAGTACCAACCGGTTGCAGGTGGCACGCCTGCAATGGTAATCCATGCAGACTCAAAGCGTCGCTCTTCCACTGCACCTTTACCCGATACCACGCCACCACAACTGATTTCACCCGTTGCTGTATAGCAATCAGGTGACACATCCAAACTGGCGCCAACCTGTGCGCAAGAAATACTGCCAACCGGCGCATTGGTACTAAGGACAACGGGATTAGGCATATAGGTAGATGCCCCTGTGCCACACTCGCGGTACAAGACCACATAAAATTTAAATTTACCTGCATTGGGTCCGCTGTCCGCACAGCGCCAGGTTATTTCACCACCGAGGTAGTGTGAAGCCTGAGCGGTGAAGCCAAGGGAAAGAACAAAGAGTGCAATCAGTAAACGTTTCACAAGCTGATGGAATTAGTGATGGGTTAAAGATAATTCGTCAATGCCCCATCACTGAGGGCAAAACAAGTAATTGATAACAGGTAATGAGTGAACGATGTGAATAAGTCAGGACTTGTACCATTCACGGGCAATGACCACCTTTTGAATCTCTGATGTTCCTTCGCCGATGGTGCAAAGTTTGGCATCACGGTAAAACTTCTCTGCAGGGTAGTCTTTGGTGAAACCATAGCCTCCATGAATTTGCACCCCTTCATTGGAGACAGAAACTGACACTTCACTCGCTTTCAGCTTAGCCATGGCCGATTCCAATGTCACTTTCTTCCCCGCATCCTTGAGGGCTCCGGCATGGCGAATCATCAACTCTGAAGCATAAATCTCTGTGTGCATGTCCGCCAACTTGAATGATATGCCTTGAAATTGTGAAATAGGCTTACCAAACTGTTCACGCTCTTGCGCATAGGCTGCAGCAGCTTTTCGCGCCCCTTTTGCAATACCAAGGGAGAGTGCTGCAATGGAAATACGGCCTCCGTCCAAGATCTTCATGGATTGCACAAAACCTTCACCGACTTTACCCAAAACATGGCTACCTGGCACAAAGACGTTATCAAAGAATAGGCAAGCAGTTTCGCTAGCACGCATGCCAAGCTTGTTCTCCTTCTGTCCACCAGAAAATCCGTCCATGCCCTTTTCTAAGACAAAGGCAGTCATGCCATGGCTATCTTGTTTTTCCCCCGTCCGTGCAATGACTACAAAAACATCCGCTGAAATTGCGTGTGTGATGAAGTTTTTCGAGCCATTCATGCGCCATCCTTCACCATCTTTGATCGCAGTTGTCGCCATGCCGCCCGCATCTGATCCTGTGCCCGTCTCAGTCAAGCCCCATGCACCCAGGTGCTCAGCCGTGGCTAACTTAGGAAGCCACTTTCGCTTTTGCTCCTCATTGCCAAATTGTGCAATGTGTTGAGTGCACAAACTGTTGTGCGCAGCCACACTGAGACCAATAGATCCGCAGACCTGTGAAATCTCATCAATGATAGTGATGTAGGTATCGTAGCCCATACCAGAACCCCCATATTCCTCTGGCACCAACACCCCCATGAATCCCAATTTTCCCATGGCCTTAAAAGTTTCCAGAGGGAAAGTTTGCGGCTCGTCCCAGGTCATGACATGTGGTAAAATGTGCTTAGCTGCAAAATCGCGAGCTGTGTCACGGATCATGTCAAGTTCTTCGGAATGATCTAGGGCAATAGGGTACATAGTTAAATTTATAGGGTTTAAAAGAAGTTGCAATGCTTTTAGCTGACGCGTTTAACGGCGCCTTGTGACAGATGGTAGGTCTCTCCGCTTTCAGGGCATGTGGCCATGCCTTCTGCGTCAAATTGTAATCGATGTCCATGGGTAGACATCCAGCCGACCTGCTTGGCAGGGTTACCGACAACCAAGGCAAAATCCGCAATGCTTTTGGTGACAACAGTTCCCGCGCCAACGAAGGCGTATTGTCCAATGTCATGGCCACAAACGATGGTCGCATTGGCCCCAATAGAAGCTCCTCGACCGATATGTGTCTTGATATATTGTCCTTTTCTCACGACAGCTGAACGGGGATTCACAATGTTGGTGAAAACACAAGAAGGCCCTAAGAATACCTCATCATCGCAGGTCACGCCCGTGTACAAACTGACATTGTTCTGAACTTTGACCCGATTACCTAAAATTACATCCGTTGAAATCACCACATTTTGACCCACGTTGCAGTCTTTACCAAGCACTGCACCTTGCATAATATGAGAGAAATGCCAAATGGTTGTACCCTCGCCTATTTGGCAAGGTTCATCGATAACAGCAGTGGGGTGAGCTTGGTAATCCATGTTGGTTGAATGAGGCATGCAAGATAGGGACTGATGTCTCGCTATCTTTGGGCATGCAAGGACCATTCAATCGTTATTTCAAGCCCATGGTAATCATGGGAGGTTTTCTATTTTCCATCAACGCATTTGCCTGGGGACCAACAGGTCACAGGATAGTTGGCGCCATCGCCGAGAGGCATCTCAGCCCTTGTGCAAAGGAGAAAATTCATGACCTACTCCAAGGGGAATCTCTTGCCATGGCATCTACATGGATGGATAACATCAAATCTGACCCCAGTTACCGTTCATGGAACCCATGGCATTACTGCACCATTCCTGACCACCAATCCTACGAGGAGGCAGGCACACCTAAACAAGGCGATGTCATTGCCACACTGCATCGACTCATGGTTGATCCCAACGCAAGAAAACTCGCGCCATGGAATGAAGCAAGTGGCATCAAAATGCTCGCTCACTTAATTGGTGACATTCATCAGCCATTGCATGTTGGCAATGGCACAGACCGAGGCGGCAACGATTGGAAAATTCAATGGTTCAGTGGTTCAACTAACCTGCATCGCGTTTGGGATTCTGACATGATCAAGCATCAAGCGCTTTCCTACACCGAATACGCAGATTGGATTGATCGCGCAAGCGAGGCAGATGTTCAGTCATGGCAAGCAGACGATGTGTTGGTGTGGGCTCAAGAGTCCAAAACCATCCGCCTAGGCGGTATCTACCCTGATGTTGACACGAAATCCCTAGGGTATGCATACAGCTACAAGCACATCAGCACCTTGAACCAACGCCTGCTTCAGGCTGGTATACGGTTGGCGGCTGTCCTTAATCGCATGTACGGATGCTGAACAAGAAGACCATCTATGGCCTTCACGCGCTATTGCATTTAGCAAGAAATCCCCACCAGCACATTGGCGCCTCAAAAATTGCTGAGGCCACAAGTGCCCCCTATAAATTTCTGGAGAGCATTTTACAGCTATTGGTCAATGAAGGGATGCTCCTTTCTAAAGCTGGTCGCGATGGCGGCTACCAATTGGCAGAAAGCCCTGATCAGATCACATTGGCTGACATTGCCAGACTGCTTGAAGGGCCCATTGCGCTACTTCCCTGCGCCTCTCATCGATTTTATGAGCCCTGTGATTCATGCCCGGATCCTGCGACCTGCGGCATTCAAGATGCCCTGGTATTGTTGAGAAATCAAGCAGTTTCAGACATGAAACAATTGTCCCTAACAGCATTCTTGCAGCGAGAAGCTGATCTGCAATCGGGTCAGCGAGACATGCTTAGACCCACACCATACGCTGGGCAATAAGCCCATCCCCTTAAGCCATCATGCCTACCTTCGCGCCATGAAAAATCCCATGGGAGCACCAGCTATCTGCAACACCATCCTTGACACCATTGGCAACACGCCCATGGTCCGCCTCAACCGCATCGCTGAAGACATTCCTGGCGAGGTGCTCGCGAAAGTGGAATATTTCAATCCAGGCCACAGCACCAAGGACCGCATGGCATTACAAATGTTAGAGAATGCAGAGAAACAGGGTTTGATCAAGCCCGGCGGAACCATCATTGAATGTACCTCAGGCAATACAGGCATGGGATTGGCAATCGCTGCCATTGTCAAGGGCTACCAACTGATTTGCACCATGAGTGACAAGCAAAGCCAAGAGAAGATAGACACGCTAACTGCTATGGGTGCAAAGGTTTATGTCTGCCCTACCGATGTTGCACCAGAGCACAAGGATTCCTACTACTCCGTGGCGAAAAAGTTCAATTCAGAAATTCCAAACAGCTTCTTCCCTAACCAATACGACAACCCTGGCAATGCGCTTGCGCATTTCAACAGCACAGGCCCTGAAATCTGGGAGCAAACCAAGGGTCGAATCACCCATTTCATTGTGGGCGTTGGAACAGGTGGCACCATTTCTGGTGTGGCCAAATTCTTGAAATCTAAAAAACCTGACATTCAGATTTGGGGTATTGACTCTTATGGTTCAATTTTCAAGAAATACCATGAAACAGGTGAGTTTGACAACAATGAAATCTACAGCTACATCACTGAAGGCATTGGCGAAGACATCTTGCCTGAGAATGTCGATTTTTCACTTATTGATCGTTTTGAGAAGGTGACAGACAAGGATGGTGCATTGACTGCCAGAGAGTTGGCATCAAAGGAGGCCTTGTTCTTGGGCTATTCTTCTGGATCAGCTTTTCAAGGTCTTAGACAGCTCAAGCATCTGCTACCAGAAGACGCAGTATCTGTTGTCCTGTTTCACGATCATGGCAGCAGGTACCTCGGTAAAGTTTACAATGATGCATGGATGAAAGAGCAAGGATTCATTGATTGAACCAAAGAATCTGTTCCTTGCTTGAATCAAGAGATTCTACGTATCTTTGCGCCCTTATTTAATCGAATAATTAACCGGGTTTCGGACCCTTATAAAACAATTAATCATGGCAACACGTATCCGCTTACAACGCCACGGCCGAAAAGGTCGTCCAATCTTCACCATCGTAATTGCTGACTCCCGCTCCAAGCGAGACGGCCGCTACATCCAAAAGATTGGTCAATACAACCCTAACACAAACCCTGCCTCCATTGAGCTAGATTTTGAGTCTGCGCTTTCATGGTTGCAAAAAGGTGCCGTTCCATCTGACACTGCGCGTGCCATCTTGTCTTACGAAGGCGTGATGATGAAGAAGCACTTGCTAGAAGGAGTTAAGAAGGGTGCTCACACTGAGGCTGATGTTGAAACAAAGTTCACTGCATGGCTTGAGAGCAAGCAAGGTAAAATTGACAAAAACATCACAGGCATTGCTGCTAACGCAGACAAACTCAAAGCTGAACGCATGAAGGCTGAAGCAGAGAAGAATGCTGCACGTGCTGCAGCCATAGCTACTGCATTATTGGTGCCTGAGGTTGAAGAAGCAACTGAAGAGGTTGTAGCTGAAGAAGCTCCTGCTGCTGAAGTTGTAGC
>DFSH01000078.1:22293-28619 GCA_002378565.1 Flavobacteriales bacterium UBA3442
AGGCTCCTGCTGCTGACGCTGCAACCGAGGAGGCCACAAAAGACGCTGAATAAATCCATGACTGGACATTTCCAGCTTGGCACATTTCGCAAGACCCATGGCTATGCCGGCGGTCTTGTTTTACCGATCAATTTCAAACATCCAACGCAATTCCATGCCTTGGATGTTTTGTTTTTAGAGGTAGCTGGTCAAGCTCTACCCTACTTCATTGAGCAAATAAAAACCCTCAATGACACCGATCTATTGGTGCAAATCGAAGGCATCATTGATAGCCATGCAGCTCAAGCTTTTGTTGGACAAATGGTATACCTGCCTGTAGCATTGTTGCCCAATGATGAGAGTCTAGCCATGCAAGACCATGATTTGATTGGATTTCAAGTCCAGGATCCTTCATTGGAAGACTCGCTTGTTGTGATTGATGTCCTTGAGCGACGAATGCAGCCCTTGCTGTGCTTAGGTCACACAGATAAGGAACCACATATTTTCATCCCTTATGTCGATGCCTTCATCGATCGTGTTGAATTGGTAACAAAGACCATTCACCTGAAGGCGCCTTCAGAGCTGTACCAGCTGGACTGAAACCCTAAGGTCAATCTTCAACATGGATCACTCGTTCATCAAAGCGCAGACCTTGTGTAGCTAGTCCAGCTAGGATGGGCTCATAGAGCTCTTTTTTCAATGGGAGAATGACGCCTCGCTGGGACACTTTCCCTTTTGCCACTAGCTCAGTAGCAATCGCGACAGGGTAGCCAACAGTGAAAGCCATGGCTGTGTCATTGGAGCTTTTGCCCTTAACTACCATGGACGACTCCACACGTGATTGGACACCATCGATTGAATAGCCGATGCGATGGAGCATGATTAGCATGTCAACATCTTCGTCTGTCATGGTCCAAACCTTTTTCAGGATATGTTCCAGAATTTGTGCAGGCGTCCCCCCTTCGAGTCCAACCAATTCATCTGACAACATACCTATCCATGTCAGCTGTTCAATGATTGGTGAGTCTTGAGGCACTTGCAAGTAATGCATCAGTTTGAGTTCAACACTGTCAGTGTTATGGTAGGCCAAGAAACTGTTCAAAAAAGACCTGTGGGTCATGATTGAAACCTCTTCCATCTGGTAACTGTCATCTGTGGCTCCAATTTTCACAAACGTATCCCATGCCCGGCAAAAACCAGGTCGCCTGAATGTACCTCGGTACATGGTGGGAATGCCTTGTAGGCCGTAAATGTCAATGTACTTCAACGAGTCCCTGTTGGCGTAGCCTTCAAAGCGACCGTAGCCTGGCACATCAACGAATTCAGTTCGCCTGAACAACTTGTTGTATGGGATGTGCTTGTACTTGCCTTCTTGAATAAATTTCACCGAACCACCCGCGCCTGCAAGAACCACATTGCGTGGGTTCCAGGTGAATTTGTAATGCCAAGGGTTGTCTGGGCTTTCAGGCGCTAAAATGCCACCCGTGAAGCTCTCATAGGATAAAATGGTTGCACCTTTCTGCTTCAGGTCCTCCAAAATAGCCATGCTGGACATGTGGTCAATGCCAGGGTCGACACCCACTTCATTGATGAAACACAGATTTTTTTCCTTCACTTGCGCATCCAGGGCCTTCATTTCCGGGCTTGCATAAGATGCCGTGACCATGTGCTTAGTATGCGTGATGCAAAGTTTAGCAATGGGTACATGCATGAAGGCAGGCAGCATGGAGACCACGATATCTGACCCTGCCACAATGCCATCACAAATACCCATATCACTAAGATCCATGACGTAAGACTTCACATTGTCATGCTTACCGACTTTGCCGCTTAGCATGTCTGCGTTCATATCATAAACCCGCAGTGACCAAAGATTGGAATCTTCATGTCCTGCTAGGTAATCGATCAATGGCCCGCAGCTTCTACCTGCACCTAATATGGATATTATTGTCATCAAAACTTGTTGAAAAGTGAAATCATTGGGGTTTTCCGATTAACGAAGGTATTCTACATTTGCTATACCCTTGAATGAATACTTTTCAGCTTATGAACACCCCTGTTGATTCAACGACACACAAAGCCATTGCGGGGCTTGTTGCTAAATCTATCAACCACCAACTCCATCCGGACAAACTGATTGACCTCACTGTCGCAGCTGGAAGAGGCCGTCTCACTGACAATGGCACCCTAGCCATTGTTACAGGTAAATTCACGGGACGATCCCCAAAAGACCGCTTCATCGTGAATGAGGCGGAAACCGTCGACTTGGTAGATTGGGGCAGCATCAATGAGGGCTTCTCTTATGCTGACTACACGTCTCTCAAAACCAAGCTGCTTAACTACCTTGGTGACAAAGATGTATTCACCAGGCATGCATTTGCCGGGGCTTCAAAAACCCATCGATTTGGTGTAACAGTCATCAATGAATTCCCAGAACACAACCTGTTTGCTTACAACATGTTCATTCGTCCCAGCGAGGATGAGTTGATCAACTTCAAGACAGACTGGCAAGTCATTCAAGCCCCCGGATTCCTTGCTGACCCTAAGGCTGACGGAACCAGACAAGGCAATTTTGCCATTTTGTGTTTTTCTGAACAAACCATCATCATTGGCGGAACTGGCTACACAGGCGAAATAAAAAAGGGCATCTTTTCTGCCCTGAACTTCATTTTACCAACAGCCCACGCCACCTTACCTATGCACTGTTCTGCTAACGTTGGCGACGAGGGTGATTGTGCTTTGTTTTTTGGTCTTTCCGGCACAGGCAAGACCACATTGAGCGCTGACCCAAACCGGAATCTCATTGGCGATGATGAGCATGGATGGACTGCTGATGGCGAGGTCTTCAATTTTGAAGGCGGCTGTTATGCTAAAGTCATTGATCTCAGCGAATCCAAGGAGCCAGATATCTGGAACGCAATCAAGCCTTGCGCTATATTGGAAAACATAGTGATGGATGCTGATGGCAAACCCAACTACGCTGATGCCAGCATCACACAAAACACACGCGTCAGTTACCCCATTCATCACATTGATCGCATTGCGCCGGGCGGAACTGGACCTTCACCCAAAAATATCTTCTTCTTGACGGCAGATGCTTATGGTGTACTCCCGCCAATCAGCAAGCTCACGGAAGCTCAAGCAGCTTACCACTTCATCTCTGGCTACACCGCAAAAGTTGCTGGCACAGAAGAGGGTATCACAGAACCCGTTGCAGCCTTCTCCGCTTGCTTTGGCGCACCATTCATGCCACTGCACCCAGGTGCCTACGCAGAAATGTTGATGGAGAAGTCTCAAGACGTCAATGTCTGGCTAATCAATACCGGTTGGGTAGGCGGTGCATACGGAACCGGCTCCAGGATTAAACTTAAATACACCCGGGCCATGATTCAAGCAGCACTCACTGGTGAACTTGATGACGCTGAAACAATCCAAGACAAGGTATTTGGTCTTCATCGCATTGCGAGTTGCCCTAATGTCCCAGACCACATTCTCAATCCAAGGGATTCTTGGGCAAATGTGGCGGCTTATGACATACAAGCTGACATGCTTGCCGGTAAATTCAATGCCAACTTCAAGGCATATGAAGCAGGTTGCTCCGACGACATCCTTTCTGGCAGCCCTTTGAAGGCTTGATTAGATTCAGTAAGCTTTTTGCTTAAAAAACAAGGCGCCCATCAAAGGCGATCATTGGCTAAGTTGGCTAGCTTAGAGCGTTCACCACGAACCAAATTCATGTGAGCATACAGGGGTTGCCCCTTGAGCTTATCTACAAGGTATGACAGCCCATTGGACTGTTCATCCAGGTAGGGTGTGTCGATTTGATTAACATCACCGGTAAAGATGAATTTTGCATTCTCTCCTGCCCGAGTGATGATGGTCTTCACCTCGTGGGGCGTTAGGTTTTGCGCCTCATCCACAATAAAAATCACATTGGACAAGGATCGGCCACGGATGTATGCCAAAGGGGTTACCAGGATTTTCTCATTGGCAACCATGTCATCAATCTGCTTGAATGAGCGATCTCGTTCGTTGAATTGATTCTTGATGAACTTCAAGTTATCCCATAAGGGCTGCATGTAAGGGTTCACCTTTTGCTCTGCGTCACCCGGCAAAAAGCCAATGTCTCGATTAGACAATGGCACAATGGGCCGTGCAAGGTATATCTGTTTGAAATCTCTACGTTGTTCCAAAGAACCCGCTAAGGCCAACAATGTCTTCCCTGTGCCCGCAACACCCGTTAGTGTGATCAACTTGATGTCAGGGTGCATGATGGCGTGAAAAGCAAAGGTTTGTTCTGCATTCCGAGGCTTGATGCCATAGTAGGGCATCTTTTCAACCAGCTCCATGGTTTGGCTTTCGCCATGGTAAAATGCCAAACAAGAACTTCTCGCAGTTTTAAGGATGTAAAACAAATTGTTTGCCAGCTGAAGCTTAGCCACAGCCTTATTTTCCGGATCCATGTGTAAGCGTTTTTTCACATACAGGGTTTCCAGCATTTTTGCGGGAAATTGCTCCAACACAGTCTTTCCAGAGAAGGCTGAATCCATGTCCTTAACCTTGCCAGTGAGGTAGTCATCTGCATTGACATTCAAAGCTTTCGCCTTCAACCGAAGGTTGATGTCCTTGGTGACAAGGACAACCTCAGCATCGGGCAATTCTTCTTGGAGAAAGAGGGCAGCATTGATGATTTTATGGTCGTTCTTTCCTTTGCCGTAAATCGCTGTGGCATCAACATTCAAGCCTGGCGTATCCATGATGACCTTGAATTTACCCCTGGTGGGACCATTCAATGAAATCCATTCGGTTAAGGGTTTCTCGTGAGCCTTCTTGTCCAGCATGCGAATGAATTCTCTGGCTTCAAAGTTCTTGGTGTCACTGCCCTTCTTGAATTCATCCAATTCCTCTAGCACCGTGATGGGAATGGCCACATCGTGTTCATCAAAATGCATGATAGCTGCATGATCATAGAGGATCACAGAGGTATCTAAAACAAATATTTTTCGTGTGGGTGCGTTTGCCTGCTTCTTTGACATAGGTAACTATTGATGTCATGAAGTTATAAACTCCAACAGCTATTCAACAAAGCAACGCTGACACTTATACACAATCCTTGGTGGGGAACTAAGCTTAGGAATGAACGACTCAAAGGCAAAGGATGGCTCAGCAGCAACAAATTAGCTGACAGCTTAGCACACATCTCATGAGCCTTGCACTCCTCAGTTGAGGGGCCGCGTAAAACTTTGAGAAAATTTGATGGAAATACTGAACTGATCCGCCTTAATTTCGCAGCATGTTAAGAAAATACCTCAGATTGAGCATTGGCATCCTTGTTATTGCAACTGCCGTATGGCAATTCACCGCAGGCGAATTAGGCAATGGCCTATTCTTGCTGTTCATGAGCCTCTTCCCTATCCTCTTTCATTTCCGCAATGAACGAATCCTCATAGGCCTTTGGCATATGCGCAAGCAGGATATGGTGAAATTGGGCATCCAATTGGACGCTATTAAGTACCCTGAGCAAACCTTGATCAAGGGGCAATTGGCCTACTACTATTTCCTAAGAGGCTTGATGTTGTCTCAGACTGAATTGAAACAAAGTGAACGGTTCATGCGCAAAGCCCTCTCCACTGGCCTTCGAATGAAGCAGGATCAAGCCCTGGCTAAAATGCAGCTTGCTGCCATGGCAATGACCAAGCGCCGAAAACGCGAAGCACAAAACCTGCTTACCGAAGCTAAAAAGCTTGATAGCAAAGGCGTGCTCGCAGATCAATTGAAGATGCTTAAGCAGCAAATGAAGCGCTTTTAAAAGCCTCCATTCTCCACTTTTTGTTAGGACTTGTTCTCAGGGTAAGCCTTCTGGCTCATCTCCTTGGAAATAGCACTGCGCTCAAAGCGCAGGCGTGAGTTTTCACTCTCAACAACCACTGTCTGGTCAATTAGGTTAATGATTTTCCCATGGATGCCGCTGGTTGTAACCACCTTCATCCCCTTGCTAAGTGTCTCCCTGTATTTGGCTTCTAGCTTCTGACGCTTCATCTGAGGGCGAAGGAAGAAGAAATACATCACGGCCAGTACGGCCAATAGAGGAAGGAATCCAGCGAGTCCGCCGCCAGGGTCTGTTTGTAAGAACATCATTGTTTGATTTTGGGTGTGACTTGTGCAGAGATTTTCAAGACCTTGACATTGGGCATGGTATTGGAAGTCAACGTGACAGTTTTGTTTTGATTGCCAGGCTTACTCTCTGAATTAAAGCTCACAGAAATTACGCCAGACTCTCCTGGAGCGATCGGTGTGCGTGGCCATTGGGGCACGGTGCAACCACAGCTACCTGATGCGTTGGAAAT
>DFSH01000037.1:0-6416 GCA_002378565.1 Flavobacteriales bacterium UBA3442
ATTGATCAAGCCTGGTATCACCCGACGTCGGCCGGCAAGCATGGATCGCCAACCAGCTTTCGCGACAGATTTTGCGGACATCATGGGGATAAGGCCTCCTTTTTCCAGCTGAACACCTGCCATTTTTGCACGAGCAAAGAATTCTGTTTTTGTTGGACCTGGACATAGCGTAGTGCATGTCACCCCACTGCCCTTGAGTTCATGGTGCATGGCTTCAGAAAAACTCAAAACAAATGCCTTGCTGGCATAATAGGTTGCCAGATATGGCCCTGGCATGAAGGCTGCGATAGATGCCACGTTCAAGATGCGGCCAGTGCCGCGCTTAATCATACCAATTGCTGCAGTTCTAGATAAGGTGACCAAGGCCTTGATGTTGACAGCTACCATGTCATCCAACACGGGTTGCTTGCTTGCAACGATGTCACACCCCAAACCAAAGCCCGCATTGTTGATCAGGGCATCCAATGGCTGATCCGAAATCCATGCCAACAAGGAAGCCAGCCCCTCTTCAGTGGAAAGGTCTGCCATATGGGTTTTGGCCGATGCGTATTTCGTTTGCAGTTCATCCAGGGCCTTGGCATTTCTACCCGTGAGCAATAGCTGCCAACCAGCATCATGAGCCAATTGAGCAAATTCAAGGCCTAAGCCAGATGTTGCGCCCGTGATCAATACCTTTTGTTGACTTTTCATTCTGATGCTAGTTAGTATTCGGTTGATTGCTTTGAAGTCGATGCAAGGTATTCATCAATCTGCCTATGCAACACTTGAAATCCATTCATTGCTGAAGCTATTACAATTGCTCATTCAAGAGCTGAAATACAATAATTGCAAAACAATTCACGTGACAATGAACTATATTAACATCGATAAATAAAGAAGCGACTACCTTCGTGCACAAATAAAAAAGGACGAAGGGTCGACCCTCTCTATTAAAGGTTTCCAGTCAAAAGAAGAAGAGTTATGATAGCGTTTAAACCCATGCTTACCCCAAGAGAGATGTTTGAAAAAGGAGTGTTTGGAGGCGCTTACTTTGGGCCTAATGCGGGACCAGATATGTCCCGAGAATTAGCAGATGTATTGGCAGATGAACTCAAAGAATTGGACTCAGACCTATGGTGTGCGGAGAGATACTTACCTAGAAGGAATAAGTTTCGCATAAGGTCGGGGCTCAACTATGAGCAGTGGATGAAATACCGATGGATACATAAACAGGATCCTTATGGATGGCTTAAATTGGTATATACAGCACAATAGAGGCAGAAGAACGGCTGATGATGATCGACAGATAAGTAGGCATCAGAGCTTTTGTGGGCCAAAAGGTAGGTGGCGCAATAACATTTATCAGAAGATACATGATACCGGTGATTGGCATACCGCACCAAGAGTACAACAGAGCCTATTGCATTGGGCTTATGAGGTTAACGAGCACGACTACAACACGTGGATCGGGGAAAAATGAACGAAAGTCCTACTTGCAAAACATGAGATGGTCAAAATCTGATTGATTTAATTGTCAATGGAGCAAGCATCAAATGTAAATTTACGGGATGAAAGATCTTTTGCTTGTTGCAATTCTAACAACATGCACAATCAGCCTTAACGCTCAAACAGCTCAGGACCTTGAAGTGATTGAATGGGATGTTCCCTTGCTACCTTCATATGTCACCTTAGACGGCATGATTCAAGCCAATGAATACGCTGGAGCAATGGCGCTTGACCTAAGCTACGAGGTGAATCCTGGATACAACAGCAAACCAGCTTTGCTTAGCACAGGCTACGCCTACCGGACCAATGAAGCGTTGATTCTAGCCTTCCGATGTGAAATTGACCCTGAGGACTTTAGAGCAACCATGAAGCGTCGAGACATGGCATGGGAAGATGACTTCATTGGCATTGCTTTGGACGTTTATGGCGACACGAGAAATATGGTTTTCATTGCATCAAATGCCTTTGGTGTTCAGCTTGACTTGATTAAAAAAAATCCAGCAAACACGCGTGATGAATTTGATGTATCCTACAACATAACCTATGAAACGTGGGCAGATATACAGGACAACTACTACACGGTAGAAATGCGCATACCGTTCAATGCCTTGCAGTTCCCCAATGCAGATTTGCAGCGATGGAAATTCTCCTTCTTCAGGCAACAGTATACGCAAGGCGTTCAAGTAAACAGTCAGACCTTTTATTCAGACAACAACATCCCCTGCAGTGACTGCCAGATGACAGATGTTTTGATTCTTGACCAAATCCAACCAACGATGCGCACTGAGATTTTGCCCTATGTATTTAGCTCAATGAATCCCAGTGATCAAGGTGTAAATCCTCAAATTAAGCTTGGCGGCAGTGGCTTGATTGGTTTAAATTCCCAAACATCCATTGAAATTGCCATCAACCCAGACTTTTCACAAGTTGAAGCCGATGTCGCTCAAGTGGATGTCAATGCAGCCTTTTCCTTGCTGTACCCTGAACGCCGTCCCTTCTTCAATGAAGGCAGTGACTTCCTTGAATCTCGATTGAAGTATGTCTACACAAGGGCCATTGCCAATCCCACAGCCATTGCAAAAGGCATTTACCAGGGCAAGGATTACCGGACCTATTTACTCTCTGGATGGGATCGAGGGTCATCTTACTTGGTCTCCGGAGAGAATCGATCATCCTATGGAGAAACCAAGGGTAACTGGTCATCAGTGATGAAGATTGAAAAACCTTTAGACAATGCATCCTCTGTTGGCTTACTGACCACGCATCGCCTGCACCAAGGTGGCGGCTTTGGCCATACAGTGGCAGCTGATGCCAACATTCAAATCAAGAACGGTTGGCGCATCCAGACAGAAATTTCACGCACAGAGACTCAAGAGCCCATCGCAGACTGGATCAGCGATGCCGATGACTTTGGAGACTACACGGGCAAATTAGACGGTGAGCGATTCAATGGTTATGCTGGGTTTTTCTCCTTGAGACGTCAAAGAAAAACCATGACTACACGTGCTGACTACATGGTCATCTCTCCGACCTTCCGACCGGAATTGGGTTTTGAACCACGGAACAACTACCGACGCTTTGAAATCGGTCAATCATTCAATGGTTTCCCTAATGGCAAGCACCTCAAAAGATGGGGGACTTACACTGAAGTATCCCACTATGAAAACTTTGCTGGCGTTACCAAGGAGAATTCCTTGATGACATTCGGCTGGGTTAGCTGGAGCAACAACTTGAATACCCGGTTTTTTAGCAAATTCACACAAACAGAGAATTACTTGGGTCAAGATTTCTCCAACCTTTTTCGCCTAGGGGGCAAAATCAGCTGGAAACCTAGCCAAACCTTCTCCATGGATCTAGGCGGTCGCGGAGGTCGCGCCATTGCCTACAATGAAAGCACGCCCAGGATTGGAATGAATCAAGAAATCGATTTGGCAATCAACCTGCAACTGGCCAATAAGTTCACATTAAGCAGCAGCATCAACCATGCAAGCATGCAAGAAATCAATGGCAGCGGAAATATTTATCGAGGATTCATCTCACAAGGCGTTGCCAATTACGCTTTCAACCGTTTCACTGATATAAGGGTCATTGCTCAATACAATCACTTTGATCAAAGCACCATGATTCAACCCCTCCTGCAATACCAGCCCAGTGCTTTCACCCTGTTTTACATCGGCGGCGCCATTCAAGACGGTGATTGGCAAGGCTTTCTTAAATGGCAACGGCAATTGAGCTATTAATGCTCATTGCATGATGAATGGCTGTCGGTAAACGCTTCCATCGCAAGCAAAGGCAAAACAGTACCAACCAGCAGGAAGTGCTTCTACAATTAGGTTGATGCTTGACTCGCCATGAAGGTCTCCCTGCATGCACAATAGCCCTTCAGCGTTCAAAATATGCCATTGTGTTGGCTTCAATGTGTTCCCCCATGATAGGGTCATTTTGTCAGTTGCAGGATTGGGGTAACATTGAATAGCTCCATTAGGCCTAGGTCTTTCATCTGTCGACATGACGGTCATTGGGTAGAAAAAATTGGCTGTTGCCTCAACGATGCTATCCATGTACAAATTCGTTCCAAACAACCCCCAAGGCTCGTGTCCAGCACCAGTAAAAACCTGGTAGCTATTCATCATAGATAAATGACCCAATCGCTGGTGAATAATTGTAGACCCAAACAATTTCGGGAAAAATGGATTATTGAATGGTCGTGCATGGTTTGGGCTTACTAAGCCATCTTGATCGCCATGGAAGGAAATTGCCGGAACATTGTTCGATACCTCGATGAATGCGGTATCAATGATTGCTCCCCATAAGTTGGCAATTGCTTTAGGTACAGCACCCGTTTGGTAGGCATTGCCTGAGCAAGACAAACAACCCAAATCTGGTGTAGACGACAAGGCAGGGAAATTCACACGCTCATATTCATCCAAGTAGGCCACATGAATAGCCATGATGCTGCCTGCACTATTACCGGCGCCGTATACTTTGTTGCTATCAATACCCAACTGGGAAGCATGCTGTTTAACGTATCGCATGGCAGCATGGTAATCTTGAATTCCGCGGTATGTTGCCCTTTGGGATGATACAGAATCTAAGTTATTGAACCCCAGGCGATAGGCAATGCTTACCACAACATAACCTTTAGCTGTCATGCGTTCGCAGAATTCCACCACTGGATAATCATTCTTTGCGCCAAACAGAAACGCGCCGCCGTGAGCGTAGACGATGCAAGGCCGATCAGTTACCGTGTCACCTGAAGGTGAATAGACATCCAGCAAGAGATCCTGGGGGTAGGTGTAGGTCTCAGACAGGTATGGCCATCCCAGGGCTGGCGCATTCCCATAAATCACATCTTGTTGAGATAAATTAGGCTGAAACAGGGAATCAATGTACCGAGTTTGTCCTTGAAGCGAAAGGCTTATCAGGATCATAAAGACAGATAAAAAAACCTTCAAGAGTTTTAACATGCGACAAATTTACGCCAGATCTACCGGCCAAAAAATGCCCGTTTGGGACTCATTGCTAAAATAGCCTGCGCGGTCTACCACATATATGGTAGAGGACAATTGTCAAACGATCAATAGGACGACCAAGTGGCCAGGGTCCCATCATCACGCACATGTATGAGGTAGGCGTCCCATAAAGGGTGAGCAGACATCCATTCAACGGTGGCATCAAAGCCCATCGCCATAGCTGCAGTTGCCATGCCGTCAGCTTCAGCACATGTAGGACCAATCAATGTGGCACTCAGCATGTTAGATCTTGCTGGCCAACCCGTGAATGCATCGATTGTGTGCGCATACCTCTCACCTGTCACCACATCTTTCTTTACATTTCTGTAGTCACCTGAGGTGGCCAATGCGCGGTCACGCAAAGGAATGATTTCCTGCAAATCCTTGCTTTTCTGTTCCAAGGGCTTTTCAATGCCTACTTTGAAATCCTTGCCATTGGGCTTGCGGCCAAAGCAACGCACCTCACCCCCAATTTCAACGATGGCTGCAGTGGCACCCATCGCCATCAATCGCTCAGAAATCAAATCCACCGAATGACCTTGAGCCACAGACGTGAACGACAAGGACATCCCCTCTGGCCAGGCCCACAGACCAGGCTTTTCAGGACACCAGGATCTTGCATCATTCACTTGACGCATCAATTGCTGAACAGCCAAGCTGTCAGACATGTTCAAATAGCCCAATCCAGAGCCAAAGCCCCATGCCTCGATGAGGGGGTTCAAGGTGGGTGACATGTAGCCATTGGATAGGCTATGGATCATGCGAGAAATTTGTGCCAACTCAACAAAATCTTGAGCTACATACACGGAGTCACCGGCATTCAAGCGAGACAAGGTCGATTGACTGTCCCATGCAGAAGCTAGTTGGTTGTAGTCACTAAGCCAGGTACCAATGCGGTAGGTAAGGCTGTCATCATCAAGGCCATAAATGGTGATGTTGAAGGCGCTGCCCTGCGCTATGCCATTCACATGGGTCGGCAATGCATTTCGCTGGCATGACGCCAAAAGTGTCAATATTGAAATTGCTATACAAGCAGAAAAAAGACGCAATAATGTGTCCTTTTGCCTTGTTTTAGCCCCCAAAATCATCCCAAGCGACGTTTTCCGATGGCACGCCAAAGTCATCAACCATCTTCAAGACAGCTGCATTCATCATGGGTGGTCCACAGAAGTAAAACTCAATGTCCTCTGGTGCATCATGATCATTGAGGTAGTTGTCAATCAAGGCTTGGTGTACAAAGCCCTTGAATCCATCACCGGTTTGACCTATGCCAGCCTTGACTTGCCAGTTGTCATCTTCCATGGGCTCAGAAAGCACCATGTTGAAAGTGAAATTAGGGAACTCCGCTTCAATCTTTTTGAAATCATCAATGTAGAAGAGCTCACGGCGTGAACGGCCACCGTACCAATAGCTCACCTT